>CAITDR010000544.1 GCA_903891165.1 uncultured Pseudomonadota bacterium | reverse complement strand
GAGGAGGAGGACATCGACGAGCTGATCGCCTTCACCCTGCGTCTGGCGGCGATTCATCCGATGGCCTTGGGGATTGCACCCTTTGTGCCCAAGCTGAACACGCCCTTGGACGGTGCGGCTTTTGCGGGGATCTCCCTGGTGGAACGTCGTCTGGAGCGTATCCAAAAAGCCCTTCGCGGGACGCGCGCGGAGCTGCGCTCGACGTCGGCCAAGTGGGCCTGGGTGGAGTATCGCCTCGCTCAGGGCACTCCGGAGACGGGGCGTGCGGTGATCGAGGCGGTGGCCAACGGGGGAGGCTTTGCGGCCTGGAAGCGGGCGCTCGGGGCGGAGGGGGAGCGGGCCAGTGCGCGCGGGGCGACGGAGGAGACAAGGGTGGGGTGGTAGGGAGGGAGGAGAATTTTTCGCAGTTGGGACAAAAACCGTCGGAAAAGTGGTTAGGATTGCTTCTCGAAGAGAGAAGAATCCATGTTTCTGCGCTTTGGCGTCGAAAACTACCGCTCCTTTCTGGCGCCCACCGAGCTGTCCTTTGTGGCCACCCGGGGCAGCGAGTTTCCGGAGCACCCCCGTCCGAACGAGCACACCCGCCATGGGATCCTGCCGATTGTTGGGCTGTGGGGAGGGAATGCTTCGGGAAAGTCCAACCTTCTAAAGGGATTTATGGCTATGGCCCGCCATGTGCGGGAGTCGGCTACCGACTACAAGCCGGATCAGAAGATCCCCTGGACACCCTTCAAGTTGCAGATCGCCGCCCCTTCCTCCCCCACCCGCTTCGATTGCGACGTGATCGTGGAGAACATCCGCTATCACTATGGTTTTCGCTTTACTGCAGCGGCCTTTGTGGAGGAGTGGCTCTACGTCTGGCCGGAGGGGGCGCGCCAGCTCTGGTTCCACCGGGAGGGGCCGGACAAGGAGAAGTGGTACTTTGGTCCTGCTTTTCGGGGGCGTAAGGAGGAACTGCGACGGGCGACCCGGCCCAACAGCCTGCTCTTGAGCGAGGCGGCACAGGCCTACCATCCGCAGTTGATGGGCTTGTGGGGCTGCTTTTCGCAGGTAGTACGTCGTGGCTCGGCGGATCTGCATCATCGTTCCTGGTTTTCCGGCTCGCCCCTTTTTGAGCCGGAGCGGCGGAACCAGGTGGTGGCACTGCTTCGGGCCGCCGATCTCGGAGTGATGGATATCCATATTTTGAATCGGCGAACCCGTGTGGTGGAACAGCTTCCCATCTTTGGTGCGCCGGGGATGGCGGCGGATGTGCAGTCGCAGATGTCGGATGGCTTCGGGGATCCCCGTGCGCTCTGCCTGGGGCATCGGGGGGAAGGCGGCAACGTCCTCTGGCTGGACGAGGACGAGGAGAGTGACGGAACGCATGTCCTGATCAGCCACGTCCACAGCGTCCTTTCCACCCTGGAGGAAGGCGGAATTCTGCTGTTGGACGAAATGGATCGCAGCCTCCATCCACAGCTTTGTCTCCGAATTCTGGAGCTGTTTGGCGATCCCGCGGCGAACCCCCGGAACGCCCAGATCCTTTTTGCGACTTTTGCGGATCGGCTGATGGGGCATCTGCGTCGGGATGAGATTGTGCTGGTTGACAAAGACCTGGAAGGTAAGTCCTCGGTCGTCGCGATGAGTTCCTACAAGCCGTTGAAGCGGGAGGATTTGCGGGAGGCCTATGCGGAAGGTCGGTTTGGCGCGATCCCGAGGACCATGGATTTTCGGCGGGCCTTGCGGGTGCCCTGCCACCCGAGCATTTCCGGTAGCTCCTGGACGCTGGAAGCTGAGTGAGCGCACGCGCCAGGAAGCCCCCGATAGGATCCTCAGGCGGGCGTTATCATGCGCCGGGGGTTCCTTTGCCAATGGCAAGGTCGGACCTTCCGGCCTTTGTTCGGTTCCAGGTTTTGCATATGTTCGTGCAGGGAAAGAACACCGAGTCTGGCTGGGTGGAATGGCTGAGGTTGAATTTTCGGGGTGGTTCGATTGTACTGGAAGGTGGGGTGGGGCATAGCACCAAGGTTCTTGCAAATGAAGCATCGCATCTGGCGAGAAGAATTAGGGGGAATAAAGGCGGTTCTCGGCGCCACGGAGGTGGCGATCTACAAGATGAAGTGTGGGTTGTCTGCGACCGTGACTCCTTTACGGACATCCCCGAGGCGCGCAACCAGATGCGTGACAGCGGCGTGGGTCTGGTGCTTTCCAACAAGTGTTTCGAACTGTGGCCGCTGCTCCACCACCGATTGCAATCTGCAGCAGTCGGTCGAAGGCTGCTTCAGCGGATGCTGGCGGCGGAACACCCGATCTATGACCATGATAACGGCGCCTGGGTGGACTGGGACTGCGTTGCAGGCCGTTCAACCAGAGCCGTCGCCCACGCCATCGAGCTGTCCCGACGAGCAGCCTCCGCAGGCGACATCCACGGCAACCCCAGCACCGGCGCTTGGCTTTTCCATGAGCGCCTTCGGCTTGGTAGCCCGGACCTGGAAGACACCGCGATCAGGATGGCAGAACCCTTTCGACGCTATCCCGAGCTGCTCCCCCTGATCGACGATCTGGCCGAGCCCCTGCGCAACCGGGTCCGCCTGGCTGCATGACCGCCTCTTCCTCCCCCCATCGGTCCACCATCTGCTATGATTCGTAGAAGGAAGGGAGCGCGGGAATGCTGAGCACACTGCTGACGATGGCCTGGGCCGGATCAGGGCCCTGGGTGGTGGCCGAAGGCGACGGCAATGTCTATGTGGGTGCAGAGACCCAGCGTATCGAACAGCTCGCTTTGGCCAATGGGAATTTTGTCGAGGGGGGACTGGTGGATGTGGACGAGGGCCTGACCAAATTTGGTTTGCAGGCCATCGTCTCCTACGGTTTGCTTCCAAACTTTGAGTTGGAGGCGACGGTTCCCTGGTACTATGTACGGGCCAACCGAGATGATGGTCCCATTTGTGCCGCGTTTGGGGTGGGAACCTGTGCGACGACCACCGGGGTGGGCATCCTCTCCACCCGCGCCCGTCTCCAGATCCTCAACCAGATCTATGGGCCGCCACTCTCCCTTTCTCTAGGTGCGGAGCTACGCTATGGGGACTTCACGGCGGCTACCCGTTCTCGCCTGACCAACTTGGGCGAGGGTACCGTTGATCTGGGGCCGCAGCTCTCCATCGGACGTAGTGGAGGTCTTGGGAAAAAAGGCTATTGGTACAGCTTTTTGGACATGGGCTGGCGCTATCGCTTTCCGACGGTAGGTGGGAAGGAGGAGGTGGTCGCCGACCCCGCGCTCACGATCCCCCAGTACAAGGCGAACATCCCCGGCTCAGAGGTCTACGGTGAGCTGGACTGGATCGCGGTGCCCGATGGTCGCTTCGGTTTTGGTCCCGCCTTCACCCTCTTCTGGCGCCCCGATGGGGTGGATTGGGAGGTGACCGAGCTGGACGATGTGGATCGCTTTGCGATGCTCCGGGTGGTCAATGTGCAGGTGGGCGGGAAAGTCTCGGTGCGCTCTTCCAAAAATGTGACCTTCAACGCATCTTTCTTTCGCAGTCTCTATGCTGAGAACAACCCACTCCTCACCAGCATCAACGTGGGCGTCTCGGTCTCCGAGCTGCGTCGTAAGCGGGGGGAGTAGCCGATGTTTGCGGTTGGGGAGCGCATTGCAGATCGCTACCAGGTAGAAGCCCAGATTGGTATGGGAGGAATTGCTGCGGTCTATCGGGTTCGTCATGTACAATTGGGCTCCGAACACGCGATGAAGGTGCTGCTCTTCCAGCGTAAAGGTCTGGATGAGCGTCTGCTATTGGAAGGGAGGATCCAGGCACAGATTCGGCATCCAAACGTCGTCACGGTGACCGATGTCGTGGAGCACCAGGGCCGGATGGGCCTGTTGATGGAGTATGTGGAGGGCCAGAGCCTCCAGGGTTGGCTGGAGGAGCATCATTTTATGAGCCTGGAGCTGGCCCTGCCGCTGTTTGCTCAGGTGCTCTCAGGCGTCGGTACTGCCCATGCAGCCGGTGTTCTCCATCGGGATATCAAGCCGGGGAATATCCTGTTGGGGCGCACACCACGGGGGATCGTTCCCAAGATCACCGACTTCGGCCTGGCCAAGGTGGTCCTGGATGGGGCACCTCCGGGCAGTACCCGCGACGGTTCCATGATGGGGACACCGGGCTATATGGCCCCCGAGCAGATTCGCAATGCAGCGGACACCGATCTGCGCGCCGACATTTTTGCTCTTGCAGCCTTGCTTTTTGATCTGCTCTCGGGCCGTCCCCCCTTCATGGGTGAGCCCCAAGAGGCCATGGATCAGACCTTGAGCGGCACCTATCCGCCCCTGGACAGCCTCGTTCCTGGACTTCCCGCCAGCGTCGCAACGGCCGTACACCGTGCTCTTGCGACGGATCGCGATCAGCGTTTTGAGAGCTGCGCCGCTTTTGCGGAGGCCGTTTTTGCGGATCGACCGGACCTTCTTCTGCTCTCCGGGAGCGACGTCGCCCGCCCTCTCCAGCTCACCGGTGAGTCGGCCATCCCCAGCAAGCCGGTCACCCGCTCCACCCCGACCACCCCACCGCCGACCACGCTGGCTCCCGGTGCGACCGCGGTTCCCGCCGCCACCCTTCAAGCGCCCCCTCCTCCTCAGCGGCTCCTGCCCTTTGTGGGCGCCGGCCTGGCGGGCGGCCTGCTGGTGCTTGCTGCGGTCGCCCTGGTGCTCCAACAGATGTTGCCTTCCGCACCGCAGGAACCGGAAAAAAATGTAGTGCAGACTACGGATGCTGCGGGCACTGCTCAAGTCGGGGCCCCTGCAGAGCCTACCGGGATTCCCTCGGGGGAGACCCCGGTCCCCACCGAGCCCGCCCCGTCCTCCCCCCTCCCGGCCCCCCCTCCCGGCACACTTCCGGGCACCCCGGCGACGCCGGGGATCAAAGCCGAGCCCACACCGACCACCCCCGACCTGGGAACCGCCGCCGAGACCCTGCCTCCCGGAACTGCCGCTGAGACCCCGACCGAGCCCGCCCCGGCCGAGGTCACCAGTCTCCCCTCAGAGAACCCTGTCCCTCCCGCCGCCGTCGAAACCCCGGTGGAGGCCGTCGTGGTGCCGGTAGAGCCGCAGGCGCCACCGGTCCAGGGTTCCTGGTCTGGTACAGCGAATGGGCTGAATGCCACGCTCCGCATCACCCGGCAGACCGGACGTAGCCTCCAGGCCGAGCTCAGCATCATCGCCGGGCCCACCACCCGCGTCTCCCAGCTTTCCGGCAGTATCGATCCGGAAAGTGGGGCGATCCGTCTCCAGGAGAAGGGCGGAGAAGAGATGGTTCTGACGGGGAAATTGGAGGGTGACCGCATGTCCGGCACCTATATGCGGGCGGGTCAGGGCAAGGCGCTGGCCTGGGAAGTGCGCCGCTAGGCCTGCACCTTTTCTGCACCGCCTCTCTGCGGTCCCGCCTTCTCCCCTCCGCAGGCTGCGCAACAGGCAGATTTAGATTGGTTCCACAAGGCCCACCGGGGCCCCAGGAGCCAACATGGACAGCCTTACTCTCCCCCAAACCTCCCCTATCGAACATCTTGGCTTTACGCCGTTCCGCCTGCTGCGGGCGCTCGGCGGCTACGCCCTTTTAGGCCTGGGAGCCGCCCTCGGCAGTGGCGAGCTGCAGATTCAGGCTGGCCTGGAAGCCGCGCTGCTTCCGGTCGCCGGTGCGGGAATTCTCACCGTTCCGGCCATGCTGGTGGCACACCAGACCCTGGCCTTGAAGGCCAGTCCTTCGGCCATGCTCCGTGCCCTGGCCCGCTCTCTTTTTGATGTGGGCGATGTGGGCCTCGCCTTGGGGCCGGTCATGGCGCTCTTTCTGCTGACCACCGACATCACGCCGCTGGTCTTCGTCTTTCTCTACCTGGGTCTTGGGCTTCTGGCCCTGGGTATGTCCGTGCTGCGCCTGCTCCGCGCCGAGCGCGAGGCCGATGGCTCCCTGGGCGCCACGGTGGGCATCGGGGCCCTTGCCCTGGGCTGGGCCACGCTGGCGGGTCTGATCGCGCTGCGTCTGCTGCTTCCTCCTCTCTTTTCTCTGCTCTAACCTTCCTTTTACGCTGGAGTTTTCCATGTCTCTCCTCTCTCTCTGCACCCAGGTTCTCCGTGATCCCCGCTCCTTGGTGGAGCAGAACGACAGCCCTGCCGGACTTGCCCGCCTTGCTCCTTCCCTTCTTCTGCTGGCCTCCGGCGGTGCCGCCCTCTTTGGTGCGGTGGCGGGCAGCTATCGCGGCGGCATCCAGACTTTCTATGCGGCCATAAAATTCCCGATCTTCCTCCTGATTCCGCTCTTGCTCTGCCTTCCCGCCATCCATGCACTCTGGCGGGCCTGCGAGCTGCCGGTGGGCTGGCAGCGCCTGGGACTGGCCAGCCTCGTGGGCATGGCGCGCGCCGCGATTCTGTTAGCCGCGGCCGGTCCGCTATTGTGGTTGATCTACTCCATACATATCGACTATCACGTTGCGATCATTCTGATGGTCGCCACGCTTGGTCTGGTGGGGCTCCCAGGAGTAGGCATGGTGGTACGCCTGCTTCCGGGCACGGGGATGTTGCGGCCGGTGGCGCTGATGGGCTCGGTGGCGATCCTGGGGCTGGTGATGGCTCAGGGCGGCTGGCTGCTGCGGCCCTTTGTGGCGCGGCCCGCAGGCGAAGTGACGCTGCTGCGCACGGTCGAGGAAGATGTCTTCTCCAGCCTGGGGAATACTATGCTGGCTTCTCTGGGCGCCTACCAGGACTGGGAGCCGGCGGCCTCGGGGGTGATCGGCCGGGGGGCTGGAAACAAATGAGCAACCTCATTCCATGGGTCGTAGCGTTCTATCTGGTCTTTGGTGGGGTCTGGGCGGCAAAGCTGCTGCGACAGGGGCAGAGCTGGTCCACCGCGGCGGCCTCCCTGGTGCTCTGGCCTCTGTTCTTAGGGGTGGAGGGTGCCGCGGAGGGTGGACCGAACACCGGGAGGATCCACGCGGCTTTTATCGCGCTGGAGAGCACACTGGCCGATCCGGCGGCCCGCGGGGTGGTGGAGCCCGCCGAGCTGGAGGCCCTGCGCCGCTCCCTGCTCTCGGTGGATGCCCGCCTGGGCATGGTGGAGCGTCTTCTGAGTGATCCGGCGGTGGCCGGCGCAGGCGAAACTACTGTAAAGCGACTTAAAGATGCACGGGAGACGACACTCGCCGAGCTGGATGCGGCCCTGGGCGAGCTGGTACAGCTACGGGTGCAGCTGGGCCTCGTGGCGCTGGCCGGGGACAGCACGCCGGTGCGGGGGCGCCTCGCCGCATTGGGGGCGCGGGTGCGTGCACTGGATGAGCTGTCGCGGATCACCGGGAGCGCCGGTGTTTGAGGAGGTGCGCCCGGCGTCGGGCGGGGCTTCCTCCCTCCCGTCGGAGCAGATTCTTGATACAGGGCATCCGGGAGCAGCGATGACCCGAATCCTGGTGGTAGACGACGATCCACACCTGCGCGAAGTGCTGAGCTATGCCCTGAGTCGGCAGGGCTGGGCGGTGACCGAGGCCGCCGACGGGGCGCAGGCCCTGGCCATGGTGCAGAAGCAGGCGCCCGATCTGCTGGTCCTGGATGTGGTGATGCCTGAGCTGGACGGTATCGAGACCTGTAGACGGATTCGTACATTTTCCTCTGTACCGATTGTGTTTCTGTCAAGCCGGGACGAGGAGCTGGATCGGATCCTGGGCCTGGAGATGGGCGGGGATGACTACCTGACCAAACCTTTTTCGCCCCGGGAGCTGTGCAGTCGTATCAAAGCGGTGCTGCGGCGGGCACGTCCCGAAGTGACGCCAGAGCCGACGAAGGTGCTACAAGTAGGTAACATCAAGCTGGACGATACCATGCACCGGGTCTGGGTAAAGGAAGCAGAAGTCACCTTGACCGTCACCGAGTTTGCCATCCTCCATGCGCTGATGCGCCACCCCGGCCGTGCCTACAACCGCGAGGAGCTGACCGAGCGGGCCTACGGGGAGAACCACCATATTTCCGATCGCACCCTGGACTCGCACATCCGACGGATCCGCCAGAAGTGTCGTGAGGCGGGTGTGGATCCCATCGAGACGGTCCATGGCCTGGGCTACCGTCTGGGCGAGGCGGTGTGAGCCGCGCCGAGCCGGTGCTCTCCATCCGCACCTGGCTGGTGATCTCGCATCTTTTTGTGCTTCTGCTCCCTATTTTAGCCCTTGCAGGCACGGGTGCCTTCGCACGGGATCTGTGGCGACAGACGCAGGAGGACATCGACCACCAGGCGGTGCTCTGGCGTCTGGCCCTGGAAGCCGAGCTGGATCGTAGTCCCGACGCAAGCCTGAAAGAAGTGGCTTCGGCCCTGGGACCACGGATGGCAGCGGCACGAGAGGCCACCCTGGCGGGCCTGCGGATCACCGATGCGGAAGGGGTGGTGCTGATGAGCAGCAACGGCACCGGCCTGGGCGAAGATGTATCTTCGGATACAGAAGTGCAGCAGGCACTGGCGGGGGCCCCGGGAGCGGACATCCGCTATAAAGGCGGCACTCGCTCGACCGTTCCGCTGGCCTCCGCCAGCCGCCGCTCGCCGGTACGGATCTTTGTCGCTCAGCCGCTTGTACGCCGGGGCGAGGTCGTGGGCGCCATCCTGGTGTCGCGCACCCCCCGTGAGGAAATTCAGACCCTGTACCAGATGGCGCCACAGCTGGGCCTGGGTCTGGGCGCTGCCGTTTTTCTGGCGGTGGCGATTGCATTTTCGGGGGGGAGGCGCTTTGCCTCCTCGCTGCATTCGCTCTCTGAGGCATCGCGACGTATCGCCTCGGGCGGGGAGCACATCGACCTGGATCCGGCTTTGAACTCCCATGTTTCCGAAACACGGGTGCTGGCCGAAGCCATGGACACCATGCGTCGCCGCCTTCAGGAGCGTATGGCCTATATCTCCGAGTTTGCCGCCAATGTTTCGCATGAGTTCAAGACCCCGGTAACGACCTTACGGGGCACCCTGGAGCTGCTGCGCGATGACGACGAGATGGCACCGGCCCAGCGGCTGCGTTTTATGGACAATGCGCTGGCTGATCTGGAGCGTTTAAATCGGATGATTGGCGGTCTGCTGGCACTGGCACGGGCCGAGGAGGGCGGAGGACGGGAGCCGCTGTCGCTGGACAGCCTGGTGCGCGGCATCCTGCCCCGTTTTGAGGGGGTGGAGCTGTCCGGTGAGGGCGGGAGCATCGTCGCCAACCAGGCCCAGCTTGAGGCGGTGATCATAAACCTCCTCCAGAATGCCCAGCATTATGGCGCATCGCCGGTCCAGCTGCGCCTGTGGCGGGAGGGCGGAAAAACGGGGATAGAGGTGGAGGACCATGGCCCCGGGATTTCGGCTGCCAACCTCCCCAAAGTCTTCGACCGCTTCTTCACCACCGCGCGTGCCAGCGGCGGCACCGGGCTGGGTCTGGCCCTGGTCGAAGCGGTCTGCCGCGCCCATGGGGGCGGGGTGTCGGTCCAGAGTGGACCGGGCCGAACGGTGTTTCGGGTGGAGCTGCCTGAGGCTATCGTTGGCAGTTGATACAAGGTGTATGTGTCACGAGGTATGTATCAGCTCTCGTGTATCACCAAAATCCGCCTCATTCGCAGGCTATCCAACAGTGTGTTCTTCCCCCAACCGCAGGGCCTCCAACCGGACGACCAGCCCCTGGCGTAGGGTCTCCAGCCAGTCCGGCAACAATTCATCGGGATGCAAAAGCATACGGTCGCGGAGGTGGGCCTCCAACCAGCGGGGTTCCAACGCCCGGTTGTTGCCAGAGATCCAGTGCTCAGCAGGTGCATAGAGCAGCTCCAGCGCGATCTGCAGCTCCAGGGGGCGCTCGCGCAGCCAGGGATACCGGGCCAGGACCCGGTCCACCACCCGCTGGTAGCGGATCTCTAATCCCGTGCGACCATCCTCCTCATCGGGAGAGTCACTGTCCCACAGCGCTCCCTCCACCACATCCCACAGCTTCATCGGTCGGGAGCGCGCGCGGAAGGTCAAGAGTGCCGCGGCATCCTGATCTCCACCTCCTCCAGTGATGAAGTCCTGAAGATCCGCAGGGTGGAAGGAGAGGAAGAGCTGCTCGGAAAACAGGTTGTTCAGCCGACGGCGCTCCGCGGGTGCGACATCCTGGTTCAGTCGCACAAAGCCAGCACGATCCACCAGAAATACGAAAAAAGCCCCCTCGTTCACCACCCCCCGCAAGACCGTAAGCCAGTCCAGCAGCTCGCCGAAGTCGCCCTGCAAGGGGTCCAGCTCGTCCACCGCAAAAACCGGGTACAAACCCAGCTCCTTCAACTGCTGGAGCAGAAAGGGCAGCCAGCGCGACAGGGCATGGTAGGAGGGCTGCTCGGTAAACTCCACCAGCCGCTCCTGCTTTTCACTCCGACCGCTCTGATAAGAAAATCCAGCTTCGACCATAAAGGTTGTTGCGAGCGCCAGGAAGGCCGCGGGCAGGGGCTGCGCAAAAAGCTGCTGGCCTAACAGCCCGCCGGTGGCCAGGCTCAGCGCCGGGCGCAGCCAGTCCTGCGCGGAGACCCCTATCTTCAGCGTGCGCGAATCCTCTGCCTGCTGCGCATTTGCGCTCTTTTCCTGGTAGAAGCCGGAGATCGCCATGTAGGCCCGGTTGAGTTGCCACAGGGTGGACAGCTCCAGCCAGGCCCGAGGCTGGGTGCTGCGCGGGGCCAGCCGCTCCTCCCGGCGACGCCCGGAAGGAAAAAGGACCCCCTCAGGCACCGCGCCCAGCTTTCTCCACCGATCCTCCAGGCGGTCTGTATTTACGTTACAGGACAATAACTCCATCCGCAGCTGCTCAGCGACCTGCGCGTCCTTCTCGCGCACCGCCCGCACCAGCTCCAGCAGGTAGGCGTGGTGCAGCGCCTTCACCAGCTCGGCCAGGATTGCACCTTTGCGCTCCTCTCCCTGGCCCGCCGCCAAAAGGGTCGGGGCATGGACCTGGATGTGCAGGAAGCGCTTGTTGGCGCTCTCCAGCTCGCCCATACACAGCTCCAAAATGCCGGTCTTTCCGGTTCCATGGGCACTCCCCAACAGTACCGCACGGCCACGCACCCCGTCGTCCCGGAAGCGCTCCAACAGATTCGCAAGACGATCCACCGCCTGGCAGGGCGGCGCCCGGCGGGCCAACACCAGCTCCTGTGCGGCGATCTTCATCCGCTGTTCGCGCGCACCACTGCGATCACGGAGGTGGAAAGCCGGAAGTACCAGCGGCATTTTTGGATAGTCGCTCGGATCCTCCTCTTCGGCCACCACGGGGGTGACTTTGGAGGAAGACGGCAGATCAAAAAACTCTGCCTCCTCCACCTCAGCATCGATGGGCGGCCAGCTATCGGGTGGTGGCAGCGGCCGAGGAGATGCAGTATTCCCGCCTCGACTTTTGCGGATGGCAGCGAGGGTGCGCGGGTTGGAAGCTTTTGTAGGCATCGGGATAGTGTATCACCAAAGGGTAGATTCTACATGAAAAAACCGGATGTATCACCGTGTATCAGGGTTTGCCGGGGATTCGGTCCTCCAGCCGGGGGTCCGCAAGGCCGGAGGACAATGCGTTGGTCAGTGCCACGCCCAGCTCGCCGGGGTCCAGCCCCTCCGCCACCAGCTGCTCCATCGTCCGCTGGTCTTCCTGGAGCCAGCTTCGCACTTCCCGGCCGGAAAGCTCATGAAGTTGCCCGCGTGGCGCTGCTTTGGCACGCGCGCGGAAAAGTGCCTCCCGTGCCGGATAGCGGACGGCCAATTGCTCCCAAAGATCGGGCGCATGCCGCAGATAGAGGTGCATAAAGCGGATGGTGCCGGGCTTTGCCAGCGTGTCTGCCGACCGATCGACCCCTCCTCCCAGGATCTTCTTCTCTTTTCCACCAGGCACCCGATCCGCCGGCGAAATGAAGCCCGCCCCCACCGGGGTGGTCTGCCCTTCGGGCAGCGGCGGCGCCACCGGCCCCTCCCCGGGGGCGGCCCGCGCCAGCAACAGCCCCACGATCAGGCCACCCAGGGCGGTACTTCCCTGCTTCAAGGCGCGGTCCTGCTCGAAGGCCCCCGGTGCCACCTGTCCCGCATCCCACAGCAGCCTGCCCAGGCTCCACAGCCACAGGATCAGCCCGAAGAGCACCATCCGCGCCTCCGGCCCCAGTCCCTCCGGCTCCAGCAAGGCCAGAGCGAAGAAAATCCCCGTCAGAATCCCGGTCTGCACCGGCCTCCCCACCGCCACCCACAACAGTGCCGGCCAGGCCAGAGGAATGTAGAGCACGTGAAAACCCGCCGCGTCCGCCCCCAACCAGGCACAGATCAGCGCCATCCCTCCTACGCTGGTCTGGGCTGAGGGCCGCAGCGCCGGAACAACTCCCGCGATCCCAAGCGTGATCCACTGCAACGGCGTATGGCGCACAAAACCCAGCCAGCGCATCCACTCCGGCGCCGGGTCCTTCCCCACCAGCCAGTCCGGGTCGATACTCCCCTGAAAACGCAGCGTCTCCCGGATCCCCGTTAAAATCCGATCCAGCGGTACAACCGTCGCGCACAGTCCCAACCCTAACAGCCCCAGAACCCCGGTGACAAGCACCGGCGCAACACGACGGGTCGCCAGCAACGGCAGCACCAGGGCACCGGGGACCAGCTTCAAAAGGCCCCCCACCGCGAGGCCGATACCTCCGGCCCAGGCCGGGCCACGCAGAGTGGTGGCCATGGCAGTGGCGCAGAAGGCCGCCAACAGCATATTGACTTGACCCAACCGTACACATTCGGAGGCAACCGGATGGTATGCCAGAATACATCCCATCGCACCGCCCCAGACCATTCGACGGTACCGATCCCCGCCCGCCAACCAACCTGCGGCCAGCGGGAAAGAGCCCAACGAAAAAAGCATGGTCCAACGCCAGGCTCGCGTAAAGTCCTCCCAGCTCAGATCGGCATAGGGCCGCAGCAGCCAGCCTGCGGTGGCCGGATAGAGGGTGGAGAAGGTGGCGGCCCCGACCTCCATCCCGCGCTGATCATAGACGGTGGCAAGCGAGCTTTGAAGCGTGGGATCCAAGCGCGCCTCGACCGCGGCGGCGGAGAGGTAGAGCGGCAGTGCGTCCGAGGCCCGCCCGCTGTGCACCGTGGGCGAGCTGGCCAGTCGCACCAGGCCACCCAAGGCGCCACAGCAGAGCAGAACGGCGAGCAACTTCCGCAGCAGGGGACCTCCGAGGCGGCAGAATAGCCTGAAACCGTCGCTACGGATAGCTTCGGCCCGAGGTACCGATGCTCCTGATCCTGCTCCTGGCATGCGATCCCAAATTTCAGGCATGGATTGACTCCGATGGCGACGGCTACGGCAGCACCGAAGACTGCGACGACGGCCAGGCCTCCGTGAACCCGGGCATGGAGGAGCGCTGCGACGGCTACGACAACGACTGCGACGAGGTGATCGACGAGGTGGACAGCGGCGCGCCCTGCACGGAGGATAGTGGCGCCTGAGCAGCCAAAAAACTGACCCGTCAGTTGGTCCGATTGTGACCAACAAGAATAAAACAAATAAGAACCTGCACTTGTCGCCGTTGCTACGGCGTGGTAGTCCTGGCATGTCAAGAGAGGCGCCCCAGGCGCTCTCTTTGGATCTGCGCTCTCTTTGGAGGTTGCTTTGAGTTCCTGGACCCCAACGCCTGCCCTGCTCGCCGAACTTCAGACCTGCCCGGACACCGTGGTGGATGCCCTGCGTCGCATCGGTAGTGTGACCGATGAAGGTTATACCTTCATGGACAACGCCGGGAAAAAGACGATGTGCAACTTCGCCGACTTGAATCGGCGGGCCGAAGGTCGGGCGCGGGCGTTGTTGGCCTACGGCCTGGTAAAGGGCGACCGGGTGGCGATGGTCCTCACCCAACCGGAAGATTTTGTGGTGACCTTCCTCGGTGCGCTGGTGGCGGGTCTGGTGCCGGTGCCCATGTTTCCGCCTCTGTCCTTCGGGCGCTTGGACGCCTACATGGACAGCGCGGTGAACATCATGAATGTGGCAGGAGCAAAGCTGCTCCTCACCGATCGTTCCCTGTCCAATGTGCTGTGGCAGGTGATCACCCGCGTCCGCAGCCTGAAAGATGTGTACACCATCGAGAAGCTGGATACCGTGGCGCCGTTCACGGGTACCCTGCCGACGGTGGTTCGTGAAGACCTCGCCTTCCTCCAGTTTACTTCGGGCTCCACTGCCGCGCCTAAGGGTGTGATGGTGACCCACGGCTCGCTGGTGGCCAACTGTTGGGCCATTGCCGACGAAGGTCTGGAGCTGGTACCCGGTGTGGACCGCGCAGTGAGCTGGCTTCCCTTGTACCACGACATGGGCCTGATCGGCTTTGTGGTGACACCGTTGTTCCGGGCGATCCCCTGCTTCTTCATTCCCACCATGAGCTTTGTCAAGCGTCCGAACATCTGGATGCAGACGATGCACGACTTCCGGGGGTCGCTGGCCTTCGGCCCCAATTTTGCCTTTGCCCTTGCGGCCAAAAAAGCGGGAGAAAAAGAGCTTCAAAGCTGGGATCTCTCCTGTGTCCGCGCGCTAGGCTGTGGGGCGGAGCCCATCCATCCCTCCGTTATCCAGGAGTTTACCGAGAAGATGGCACCGGCCGGACTGCGTCCGGGCTCGGTAATGCCCGCCTATGGAATGGCGGAAGCTACCTTGGCGATGAGCTTTTTCCCGCGTGGCCGCGAGATTGGCGTTGCGACCGTGGATGCGGAAGTCTTCCGGGCGGAAGGCCGGGTGCAGCCCGCCCAGGACGATGCGGTGGCGCTGAATTTTGTAAGCTGTGGTCGTCCTTTCCGGGACCATGCCATCCGCATCGTGGGCACAGACGGGCAGGTACAGCCGGACGGCTTGGAGGGAGAGATCCAGTTTCAGGGTCCATCAGTGGCGCCAGGCTACTGGGAGAATCCCGAAGCGACCGATGCGGCTTTCGGCGGCGGCTGGCTGAAGACCGGTGACCTGGGCTTTGTGTACGGTGGTGAGGTCTACATCACCGGGCGCTGCAAGGACCTGATCATCCTTAACGGTCGTAACCACCACCCCCAGACCATTGAGTGGGCGGTGGCTGAAGTGGACGGGGTGCGCAAGGGCAACGTGGTGGCCTTCTCCCGTCCCGGCGAGTCCTCCGAAGAGCTGGTGGTAGCTGCGGAAACCAAGGACGACTACCCGGCGGACCTGGCTGAGCAGATCCAAAAAGTGGTCGCCGAGCAGCTCTCGCTGCGGGTGACCGAGGTGGTGCTGCTGAAAGTGGGTCAGCTGCCCAAGACCTCCTCCGGCAAGCTGCAGCGTCGCAAGACCCGTGAGCAATATCTCCAGGGAGTCCTGGGGGGCGAGGGGGTGCGTACCCTGGGTTCTACCGGCGATACCCTGACCGTGGCCAAGCATGTAGGTCGCTCGATCTTCGGGCGGGTCAGCCATGCGGCCAGCTCGCTGTTCGGCCTGCGCGAGTAGGCGAAGCGGCGCGCAGAACGAGGAGAGCCCGACGGATTCCGTCGGGCTCTTGTTGTTTCTGGGCAGCTGGGCTGGACTATTCCGTCTCCCCCTCGTCCTCTTCATACTCGTGGTGGTTTTCGCCGCGTGGCCCCTCGTGCCGACCCTCGCGCCGCTCTTCGCGGCCTTCGCGGCGCAGCTCTTGGGCGGTCTGCCATTGTTCGTAGGTCATCACCTTGCGCAGGGAGAGCCCCATTTCCAAGCGACGTTCTGCCTGGTCGCGCTCCGCTGCCATCAGAACGTCGAAGGCCTTGCGCACCGCCTTTTCGTCCACAGTGGGGGCATCCATCAGGCTGTGGAGCTGCATGCGGGCTTTTTGGACGGCCGCTTTGTTGTCCACCTGGTTCAACTTGTACTCTTCCATGATGTCTTCGACCTGTACGGTCTGCTCGGTGGAGAGGCCGACCGCCGTGGCCATCTCTTTCAGGCGGTCCCCGCCGGCGATAGCGACGGAAACAGGAAGGAGGAAGGCACCGATCAACAGGGCGCGGAAGGGGAGGCGAGACATGTGGACTCCGTTGTTGCACCTGTAGGACCGGAGCGGGGGCGGTAACGGGGGACAGGTGCCGGAAAATTCTTTCAGCCCAACATCCGCCAGGCGAGGATGCCCACCGCAAGGAGCAGGGAGCAGGGCAGCGTGACCGCCAGGGCCTGGCGCCCGGCCGGACCGCCCCGCGCCCGAAACCAGATGGCGTAGCCCAGCAGCGGGGTCAGCAGGAGGTTGGCCAGCGTGAGCAGGATAAGCTCGCGTGGCTTCAGCACCCACTCGGCCTCCCCCGGCTGCAGCAGCGCCCGAGCGGCGGCGCGTGCCGATGCTCCAGGCTGGAGCGGTTCGCCTCTGCGGATACGTTCGGCCAGTTGTTTACGTTCGTTCTCGTCCAGGAAGTGGCTGGAGCAGAGCATCGCGAGCTCTCGTTCTACACCTTCAGGCACGCAGCCACAGGCGCCACAGCGCCCCAGCGGCAGGTCTTTGCCCGCCCCGCAGCGATCGCAGACGGCGCTGCTCAATACAGGGCGATCCGATACAGGTTTGCGGGCAAACCCGAGCTCGCGTACAGCCATCCATCCCAGGTGACCGTGCAGGAGCCGTTGATGCCATGATCCACGGGGAAGGGGGGGATCTGGGCCCAGGTGTTGCTTACCGTGCTGTATTGGTAGACGCTGGTTCCCGAGCTACCGCCCACCGCATAGATGTGACCCGAACGATCCGAACAGACGACGTCGTTCAGCATGCCCTCGGGGTGGGAGGTGGCCAGGGTGACGGTGCCGGTATCGAGGTTGTAGGCCCACAGGTTGGCCTGGGAAAAGCCGCCGATGTACAGGTTTCGGGTGTCGGGGTCGTAGGCGAGACGCGTTTCGTACTGCGAGCCCAGACCGGTGCCCACATATCGGGTGGTGCCGGTCAAGGTGTCGTAGATAATGATGTTTCCATTGCCACTATAGCCGTAGACGTAGCCGTCCTCGTCGGTCTCCGTGGCGGAGGCGTCGTCCACCTGGTTTACGGCAGCCACGGCCACCAACGAGTTGTTGGAGGGGTCAAAGCGCCAGACATTTCCGGCGCGGATTCCCCAGAGATAGCCATCATAGGGAGCAAAATTGGCCCAGCTATTGGCGAAGGAGATGGCCGTTCCCAACGTGCTCCAGCTATCGGCCGCGGTGTTGTACTGCTGAACGTAGGCACCCTGGAGGTTGTAGAGGTAGGGGATGTCGCTCATCTGGTAGGTGATCAGCGACATTCCGTAGACTCCGCCGACAAAATCGCGGCGATGTTCCCAGGCGGTGCCGGTGCTGCCGTCGAAGTCAGTAAAGCCGCCACAACTGGTCACCGTGCTGGCGTCGGCGTCGTCACAGTCCCCGTTGTTGGAGACATAGCCGGAGGTGGAACATCCGGTGATCGGTACTGCATTTTCGTCGCCGTAGCCATCACCGTCTACGTCCGGGTACAGCGAGACCACATCGACGGCGTTGTCATCCGCGGTGCCGTCGCAGTCCTGGTCGAGACCGTCGCAATACTCTGGTGCTCCGGGGTAGATACTCACCATGCTGTCGTTGCAGTCCTGGTTATTGTTCACCGTGCCGGAAGGCTGACTGCAGGCGGTACTGAAGGAGGAGGGATTTCCGTAGCCATCGCCGTCGGCGTCACCGTACCAGGTGGTTGCCCCCACCGCGTTGTCGTCCACCAAGCCGTTGCAGTTGTTGTCCAGGCCATCGCAGGCCTCAGGGGCGCCCGGATAGATGGTAGAAAGCGCGTCATTGCAATCTGTATTGGCGGCTACATAGCCACCCGGCTGGCTACAGCTGGTGGTGGTGCGGGTCGGGTCACCAAAGGTGTCGCCGTCGGCGTCGTAGTACCAGGTGGCCATGTTGGTGGCATTCTCGTCGATCCGCCCGTCGCAGTTATTGTCCGCGCCGTCGCAAAGCTCGGTTGCTCCGGGGTGGGTGGCGGCGTCGAGATCGTTGCAGTCGCTGGTGTCGGCCACGTAGCCGGCGGGCGCTGAGCAGTCGGTCAGGGAGCGGGCGGCGTTGCCATAGCTGTCGCCGTCGGCGTCCAGGTACCAGGTGGGGGCGTCGGTAGCGGCTTCGTCGATGCTGCCGTCGCAGTCCTGATCCTGGCCGTCGCAGAGCTCGGCGGCGCCCGGGTGAATATCGGTGTCGGCATCGTCACAGTCGCTGTCGTCGGCGCCAAAACCACGGGGTTGGGCGCAGGCTTCGGCGGTCGCAGCGGGGTCGCCGTAGCCGTCGGCATCGGCATCCTCGTACCAGGTGCGGGGATCCACAGGATCATTGTCGATCACCCCGTCGCAGTCCTGGTCCAGGCCATCGCAGAATTCCGGGGCGCCCGGCCAGATATTGCTGTCTCGATCGTCACAATCGCCGGAGACTTCCACCGCACCGGCGATGGGAGTGCAGGAGGCGGTCCCGTTGGGGGCGCCGTAGCCATCGCCGTCCAGGTCGGTGTACCAGGTGATGGCGTCGGTGGCGCCTTCGTCGATGCTGCCGTTGCAGTTGTTGTCCAGCTCGTCGCAAGCCTCCGGGGATCCGGGAAAGACATTGTCACGGCTGTCGTCGCAGTCCTGGGCGTTGCTGACGGCGTCGGCGGGCTGATTACAGGCTTCTACCGGGCTGTTTTCGTCCCCATAGCCATCTCCATCGCTGTCGGTGTAGAAGGTGGTCAGCGCCCCGTTGTCGATCACCCCGTCGCAGTCGTTGTCCTGGCCATCACAGCTCTCGATCACACCGGGCGAGAAGTCCGCGTCGGCGTCGTTACAGTCCCCCTCCTCCGCAGAATAGCCGTCTTGATCGGCATCATCGCGCAGTGGGGCCTGGGTATCGTCCTTGATCGGCGTGGGGCCGTTACAGGCGAGGAAGAAGAGGGGGAGGAGGAGGCGCATCTGCAAAGTATAGCAGAGGCGGGGCAAAATGGGGCGGACTCCACCTACCCGACTTTTCCGGCCGACAGGACCCGCACCGCAGACCCTGCCGACTGCGCGGGAAGGCGCGGTTCTTCCAGGTTCAACCCCGCCCCGGCACCCACCAGGATCACCTGCTCCAGCGGCGACGCTTCTGCTTCGGCTTGGCGCCCCAGCCAGGGTTTCCAGGGGCCGGGGATCGCCCCCTCCCAGAGCAGAACATCGGCACCACCCAGATGTACGGCACCCACCAGACCCACCGCCAGCTCCGCCTCGCTCCCCAGTTGTCTCAGAGGCACCAATGCTTCTGCTTCCAGACGGCCAACCCCCTCAGGCAGGACCCGAAGCTCGCCCAGTCGGAAGGGGGGCGCGGCGGCCGCGGCCTGGGCACGCTTCAGCGCGTGGTGCTGCCGGGGATCCCAGGATCGTGCAGCACTTCCCCAGGACTCTGGTGCGGCCCCGCGCTGGAGGCGGCGCCCCATTCCCCCCAACAGAGGCAACAACCACTCCGGACGCTCGCTGCCCTGCGCGGGGAAGGAAATACCGCCGATCTCCAAGGTCAAAAGATCTAGGGACATCGCGTCAAAGGCCGGTCCAAAGCGGGCGCCCACCCCCAGCCGCAGCTTGCTCCCACCGCCGATGGCCTCCACCAAGCGCGGATCCCGGTTCGCCTTTGCCCGTATCTTCCCAAAAAGAGGCGGATCCAGCGATAACAACAGGCTCACCTTCAACAGGCCCTCGCTCGGTACCGCCAGCAAGGAGCCCAGCCCCGGTGCCTCCTTCCAGGTCGCCCCCTTGGGCAGGCTCCCCTCCTTCTCCACCTCCACCCCTTGGCAACCCCAGCGGCTCAAAAGGGACTGCAGAAGCCCCTCGTCCAAGAGCGCAAAGGCGAGGTGGATGGCGTCGGAAACGGCAACCTGGGCGCGCGGGCTGCCGCGAAGGCGGCTGAAGCGCTCCAGGGCCAGCTGCGCAAAGGGGAGGCCGGCAAAACCCTCGATCTCCAGCTGCTCAATGTACATGGGTTGTTCTAACCCGCTGCCAGGGGGAAGCTCAGGTGGTCTGCTCTTCCGGCAGCTGCTCTTCGGGCGGTGGCGCGTCGGGCAGCACCTCGCTGTCCAGGGCGGCCATGCGGATCCCTGAGTGTCCCTTCTTGCCGGAAGCGCGCACCAGATAGGACTTCAGCGCCTCTCCATCCAGCACCTCCAGCACCAGCAACTTGTCCGCCATCTCGACCAGAAGTTCGCGATTTTCGGTCACGATCTGACGGGCCCGCCCGTAGGCATCGTCTACCAGACGGCGCACCTCCCCGTCGATGGCACGGGCGGTCTCGGGAGAGATGGCCACATCGCGGCCCGCCTCGCCGATCCCGAAGGGATTTGGCCGGTCTGCCCCATAGTTGATCGCACCCAACACATCCGACATTCCGTACTGGCCCACCATGCGGCGGGCGATGTCGGAGGCCTTGGAGATGTCGTCGGAGGCGCCGCTGGTGAAGTCCTGGAAGATCAGCTCCTCGGCCACCCGGCCGCCATAGAGCACCACCATGCGATCCTTCAGCTCCTGGCGGCTGATCAGGTAGCGATCTTCATTGGGCGTGTGCAAGGTGTAGCCCAGCGCACCAACTCCGCGAGGAATGATGCTGATCTTGGAGACG
>CAITDR010000543.1 GCA_903891165.1 uncultured Pseudomonadota bacterium | reverse complement strand
CGGAGATGTGGGTATGGTCGGGCATCTTCCCGGCATCGAAGTCCTGGATCTGAACGGCCTCACCAGCCGACGCCTCGCCCTGGCCAACCTCGGCGACCTGGAGCTGCGGCGCCTGCCCGCCGACCGCCCGCGGCTGCTGCGGCTGCTGGACTTTGAGGAACCCGAGGAGTGGATGGGCGGCGGCTTCCGTCAAAGCACCGCCTGGAAGCTGGAGTCCTATCGGGTGCGCTGGTGGGCGGCCGCAGCGGCGCCTCCCGAGAAAGCCCTGGTGCGGGCACGCTGGGAGGCGCTGATCGCCGCATTCCCCTCCCAGGGGGCCCTGCGCCGGGGCCTGATCGAAGACCTCGCCGCCGACGGTGATACCTCCGAAGCCCTGGAGGCTTTGTATCACCATATTCAGCGTTGGCCCGAAGATCTTCGGACCCGCAGCCTTCGGCAATCCATCTCCTTCCCCGAGCGGCGGGCAGGCGCCTGGGTATCAGCCCCCTTCCCCACCTCCCCCTTGAAGCTCGGCTTTAAAGCGCCCCGTGGACGCAGCCTCAGCCTGCGCCATAGCTGGATCTGCGCCGAGCAGAGCCCCGGCGGCACCTGGGAGCGACTGGATGTGGAGGGCAAAGGTACAGAAGCCCTGAACTGCCCCTGCGTGGGAGGACGCCTGAGCCTGTCCATCCCCAGTAGCCAGCAGAGTGGCCTGGAGGTCTGGCTGGAGCCCGGCTAAGGAGCTCCATGGAAACTTAGGATCTTCTTCCCAAAATCCTCGCGCGTGGCAGCCTCCGGCAGCCGCACCTCTTCCACCTGCATGCCGGCCTGGACCAGATCCTTCCCCAGCTGAAGGCTCACTGCATCGCCACTGTGGACGATCTGGATGGGTCCCATTTTCGGCTTTGTCCGCAGCACATCGATCAGGTAGGGGTTGATGTTGCCCGGCTCCGGCAGCGCCGCCCCCACCCGACCGTAGAGGTCCGGCCGCTCCAGGGCCAAGAGCAGAGCCAGGGCGCCCCCGCGTCGCCAGCCATCAATGTGGTGCGCTGCCGGATCCGTCGTAAGCTGATAGCGTTTCTGGAGGGCCAACTGCATCTCCTCCATCTGACGGCGGAAGGTTAAGGTCGGTTTTCCGGGAGGGGTCGAGGGCAGAGCCACTACAAGTGCCTGCCCGGTGTCCGCCCAGAGCCGCCCGAGGCTCTCCAGCAGGTCCCCCTGCCGAAGCCAGCTACTTCCCTCCTCCCCTCCCTCCCCAAAAAGCAGGAGCAGCGGCGCACCCGGTGGAAGCACTGGTGGTAGCAGCACCTCCAACGGAAAACTCCGTCCAGAGCTTGGAGATCGCAGCCTCAACTGCTCCACAAGAATGCCACGTCCGGCATCCCGACGGGTGGCCTGCTCCACTTTTGCAGGGAATAGCTGCGATGCGGACAGGGGGGAAGGAGGAGGAAGATCCGGTGGATCTAACGGGGTTGGACCTACCAGCACCGTCACCAGCAACAACAAAAGGATGGCGAGCATCAGGCCGATGCGGAGCCGCAGGTGCGGGTCGCGTGCTGCTTTTGCCATCTGGACCCCTTATCTGCTGCCATCGGTTAAGACCTGCAGATGCTGTTGGAACTGCGCAAAGCGGGGATACGTTTTGGGGGCCTGCGTGCCGTGGCCGAGCTGGATCTGGCCATCGCTCCGGGTGCCCTCCATGGTCTTATCGGTCCAAATGGTGCTGGCAAGACGACGGTGTTCAACCTGATCACCGGGATCTACCAGCCAACAGAGGGGGAGCTCTTCTTCGATGGCCACAGCCTGCGGGGAAAAAGGCCGGACCAGATTGCCCGGAGTGGCATCGGCCGCACCTTTCAGAATATCCGCCTTTTTTCTGGTCTTTCCGTGCTGGACAATGTGAAGGTGGCCTTCACCCAGCGCCTGCGAAGCAACCTCTTCCAGTCCGTGCTCCGCACCCCCGCCCATGCCCTGGACGAGGCCGCCATCCATGAGGAGGCCCTCGCGCTGCTGGATCGCTTCAGCCTTCTGGCCGTGGCCGATTTGGGGGCCGAGCAACTACCCTATGGTGCCCGTCGGCGCCTGGAAATTGCGCGAGCACTGGCGACGAAGCCCAAGCTGCTGCTCTTGGACGAGCCCGCCGCGGGGATGAACCCGTCGGAGGCGCGAGAATTGATGCACCTGATCCGCTGGGTGCGCGACAATTTTGGCGTTGGAATCTTGCTGATCGAGCACCACATGGCCGTGGTGATGGGCATCTGCGAGCAGATCACGGTGCTGGACCACGGCACCCATATCGCCGAAGGAAATCCGGAAGAGATCCGGAAGAACCCCAAGGTGATCGAAGCCTACCTGGGTGCGGAAGAGGGAGCCCACTGATGACGACGCTGCTCACCATCCGCGATCTCAACGTCTACTATGGCCCGATCCACGCCCTGAAAAACCTCTCCATCGAGGTGGAGGAAGGGCAGATCACGACAATTTTGGGCGCAAACGGTGCTGGAAAGACGACCTTACTCCGCACGATCTCCGGTCTGAATGCGGCCAAATCGGGCAGCATTCGCCTGGGGAACCAGGAGCTATTGGGCAAAGAAACCCACAGCATCGTGGGTTTGGGCATCTCCCAGTCGCCCGAGGGGCGGCAGGTTTTCCCCAACCTCAGCGTCTGGGAGAACCTGATGCTCGGGGCCTGGACACGTCAAGACAAGGCGGCCATTCCTGCCGATATCGAGCGGATCTATGGCATCTGGCCACGCCTGAAAGAGCGGCACACGCAGCTTGCAGGCACGCTGTCGGGCGGGGAGCAGCAGATGTTGGCCATCGGCCGGGCGATGATGGCACGTCCAAAGCTGCTTTTGTTGGATGAGCCCTCGCTGGGACTGGCGCCGGTGGTGGTCGCCGGTATCTTTGAGACCATCGTGCGGCTGAACAAAGAGGGCACCACCGTGTTGTTGGTGGAGCAGAATGCACATCTGGCCTTGAAGATCGCAAAATTTGCCTATGTGCTGGAGACCGGCGAGATCCAGCGTGCTGCCCCCGCAGCCGAGCTGCTGGCCGACGACTCCATCCGCGCCGCCTACCTGGGAGGTTGATTGTACCTGCTTGTCGGTAACCCCAGCGCCCAGAGTGGTCGCAACCTGGAGCGTATCGAACGCGCCAAAGCCCAGTTTTATCTTCATGGATTGAGTCAGGAGTTTTTGCCAACCCTGCCAGGTGGAAAGACCGCCGGTGCGGTTGCCGCGGCCATTCGTAGTGGAAACTACAAAGCAGTGGTGGCCATGGGCGGGGATGGCACCTTTAAAGAGGTAGCAACGGGGCTTATCCAGAGTGGATCGAAGATCCCCCTGGGCATGTTGCCCACCGGCACCGCCAACGACCAGGGGCGCAGCTTCGGACTCTCTGCAGCTCCCGACGCGCTGGACCACAACGTGGCGGTGATCGCCGCGAACTACCAATGCCCGCTGGATGCCGGGGAGATCACCGCCAAGGACGAGTCGGGCAAGGTCATCGGTACGGACTGGTTTTTCGACTCGGCAGGCTGGGGCTTTTCGCCCTGGG
>CAITDR010000542.1 GCA_903891165.1 uncultured Pseudomonadota bacterium | reverse complement strand
GGATCGGGTCGGATCCGAAGGTCTCTATAGTCACGACGAAGGCCGCGCTGAAAGAGACGACGTAGTTCTTCAAAGTAGGCGATGGCCACAACGCGCAACAGATCGGGGTCCTCGGCAGCCACTCCGGGGACCGGCGGAATCTCCATGTCCCGCCCGCCCAGCACCAGGCCCAGCGCGACGTTGCGGGACAGGTGGCGGGGGCTGACTACCACCTTGAGGGGGCCGCTGACCATCGTGCCCACGATCCCGCTGGTTCGGAGCCGTAGTTTTCCCGGGGATGCAGCTTCCACCTGAAGGAGGGGGGCCAGCTCCAGCGCGGGCGCCCATAGATCGGGGTCCGCCACCAGCTCCTTTTGCTGGTGCGCCTCCAGTGTCCAGACCCGCTGTGCCGCGCTCATTCTTCAGGTTCTTCGACGGCTTCACCGCGAATGGTCTGTTGCAACTGCCGCACCCTTCGCAGCGTGTGCTCCCAGGAAAAGGGCCTCAGGGCGGCCGGATCGAAGTCCAGCCAGTCTTCGATCGCGGGCAAAATCTCCCGTTCCCAGACCTCCCGTAGCGCACGCTCATCGGGGACATCCAAGAGGTAGGAGTGGCCGATCTCAAAGCCGCGCCCGATCCGCGAGAGTTGCTCGTTGGTGCGGTCGAGTAGGCCACTGAGGACGCCGGCCCACTCCGGGCCAAAGCGGGCTCCCACCACGGACTCCACGACCTTGACCGCAGGTGCCGCCCGGAAGAAGCGGAAGCGCCGACGCAAGGCAAAATCGACGTGGGAGATCGACCGGTCGGCGGTGTTCATGGTGCCGATGATGCAAAGTGCATCAGGAATATTCACGGAGCGTCCGGAGCGGGCGAGTTGTACCGTGCTGTCCTTTCCGCGTCGGCTCAGCAAGTACATCAACTCCCCAAGAATTTGGGGAAGATCGCCCCGGTTCATTTCATCCAAGATGAGGACATGCGGCTTCCCACTCCCTAAAATCCGGTCCCGCAGGCGCATGAGCACCCCATCCTCCAGCTTGAACACCAGATTTCCCGACACCTCCTTCGGACGGTAGCCCTCCATCATATGTTCGTAGGAAAATGCCGGATGAAGTTGTACCAGCTCAATTCGGGACCGGTCCCCGTCCACCAGATGCAGTGCCACCCGCTCGGCGATCCAGGTTTTGCCGGTCCCGGGTGGACCATAGAGCACAATTTGGCCGATCGCTCCTCTTCGATGTGGGTCGAAGCCGGCGGCATTCACCACCTCCTGAAGCCAGGCTTTCTCCAGGTGGGTGTCCGCCTGGAGCTGATCCAGAGAGTAGCCAGTCGGGAGCGGCAGATCATCTTCCCCCTCTGGGTCATTCTTTGGCGTCGCTGCGGGGACTCCCAAGGTGGTCCAGGCGGCGGCGGGATCTTCGACCAACGCCGCGAGATAGAAGGGGAGGAGGCGGCGGGCGGCCTGTTCTACTTTTCCGTAGAAGCCTTCCGAGGCGGCGGTGGCGGGATCAAAACGGATCTGGAGGGCGACAGGGTTTCCCTCCTGGGTCAGCGGCAGGATGTCCGCCAGGCTTCCGACGGGCTGGACCTCGGAGTCGGGGCCTCTGTCCAGGCTGAAGGAGCGGAGGGTCAGCTTGGGATCTTCGGCGATCCAGGCGGAGAGCAAGCGCACCGGTCAGGGCGCCCGTGAGACGAGCGCGGGTCTCGGGCGGGGC
>CAITDR010000541.1 GCA_903891165.1 uncultured Pseudomonadota bacterium | reverse complement strand
CTGGAAGCCTATGCCTTTCCACCGACCTTGGACTGGTCCGATGAAGAGCGTCGAGGCCCACGTACCGATGGGGTGGTGATCATCCACGGTGGCGAGCTGATCTACGAGCACTACGCCCACGGCTACAACGTGGATCGCCCTCACCTCGCCTGGTCGGTCTCCAAGACTTTTAATGCCGCCCTCGCGGGGATTGCGGTGAAGGAAGGCCGGCTGGATCCGCTGGCCTCCATCTGCACCTACCTCCCAGAGCTTCCAGGCAGCAGCTGCGACATCCGTGTGGTGGATCTTCTAGAATTCAGCAGCGGCCTGGACTGGCACGAGACCTACGAGGGCAGCTCCCCGACGGCCTCGTCCGTGTTGGCCATGCTCTACGGCCAGGGCCAACCCGACATGGCCACTTTTGTAGCCCAGCATACGTTTCGAGATAAGCCGGGAACCACCTATATGTATTCCTCTGGCGACAGCAACCTGCTGGCTGCCGTGGTGCGACGGGTGATGGAGCCGCAGGAGGGGGCGCGCTATCCGTGGACCCGCCTTTTTGATCCCCTGGGTATGACCAATGTCACCTGGGAGCGGGATGTTTCGGGTACCATCGTCGGGAGCAGCTATCTGTATGCCCCGCCTCGGGATCTGGCGCGCTTCGGCTGGCTGTTGCGTGAAGATGGTTGTTGGAATGGGCAGATGTTGCTGCCCAACCGCTGGGTTCGGGACATGGCGCAGGTGTCGCCGGGCTTCAAAAACCACCCCATCGGTGCAGAGGCCGACGATGTCCAGGGGCGGCAGCTCTGGCTGAACCAGCCGGTGCCTGAGCAGGGGAGAACCGGCCTTCCTTGGCCCTCAGTTCCGCAGGATGCCATCGCGGCGCGGGGGCACTGGGGGCAGTCTATCGTGGCTATCCCGAGCCTGGACATGGTGGTGGTCCGCACGGCGGATGATCGGGACGGCAGTTTTTCCCTGGATCATTTTCTTGCCCTCGCCATCGCGATGGCCGGAGAGGGACCGATGCCCGCCCCTCTTGCTCCTCCTCCCCCGGTTGTTGCCGAAGAAAACAGCAAAAAAGCCGCCGAAAAGCTGCCTTCCTACCAGGACAGCCTTTTTGAGCTGGCCGCGGCCTTCAGCGCCAAAGAAACCTGTTCCTGTCGCTATGTCTTGGGGATGGACCCGGCTTTCTGCGACGAGCTGACAAGGGTGAGTCCGAATGTGGACTCTGTGCGCGCCGATGATGAAGAACGGAAAATCCGCAGCTCGGTCCTGCTCTTCTGGGGCGCAAAGGCCCACTGGATCGACGCTGAGCAGGGCTGTATGCTGGAGTAGTCAGCTTGGCCCGCTCAACAGGCGACCTTGCTGAAGTGGCATCATCGACAGCAGGCCATTCTTTACCCCGGCCATAGACGCGATCATCTGGCGGCGAACCCAGGGAATTTGGGCGGCCATCGGCATGGCCAGGTCGCGGAACCAGCCCACCGGTTCCAGATCGGACTGGAAGAAGGGGGTGAGGTAGCGGGTGGCCAGCTGGTAGTAGAGTAGGTTGAATCTACGCTTGCGGGTGTAGAGGTCCAAAGCTTGCGGTAGCGGGGCCGCCGACAGGCACTCGCTCAGCACCCAGGCATCCACCAGGGCGAGGTTCGCCCCCTGCCCCAACTGGGGGCTCATCGCGTGGGCGGCATCACCCAGGTAGACCACATCCTCGGTATTCCACCGGGACATCCACACATCCCGATAGCGGGCAAACAGCAATTGCTCAGGATGATGGATCTGATCCAGGATGGGCGCCGCCGCGGGCTCCATCCCCAGCACCTCGGCCTTCCAACCCGAAAAGTCCCGCTTCCAATGTTCTGCCTGGTCGCAGCGGAGGCTCCAGAAGAGGGAGACCTGCTCCTGGCTGCCCTGCAGACCCCGCCCGGAGGGCAGCATGCCCAGCATCTTGCCGGTGCCGCGCACCACCTGCTGGAGACGGTCAGGAAAGGGAGGATGATCCGCCAGAAACCATAGGGCTCCCCAGGAATAGTGGCGCACGGCGGCACGGAGAGGGGTGTCATCGCGAAGGTCCGAGCCTGCACCGTCGCCCACGATCACCAATTGGTGGGGTCCGTGGCGTTTGCCGCCCACATCTACCAGCCAGCGCCCCTCGTTGGCACGGGCGAGATCGCGGATCTCGACGCCACAATGTACGGTCGCTGATTTTTGGGCGGCTTCAAAAAGCGTCTGGAAGAGCACCCCGCGTTGAAGGCCCAGACCATACAGGCCAGGGCTGAGATCCCGGTAGTGCAGGTCCAGCAGCGTTTTTTGTTGGGTGGTGCGCACATGAAGGCGCTCCAGATGTGCCCCGTGATCCAGAATAGGCCCCAGAAGACCGAGCTTTTCCAGCACCCATTGGCCGGTGGGCTGCAGCATGATGCCGGCCCCTACCGGGCCCGGTTTGGGCACCGCTTCGTACAGGGTCACGTTGTGACCGGCTCGCCCCAACAAAATAGCACAGGCTGCTCCGGCGGTTCCTCCACCGATAATGCCGATATCCAAAGTCAAACAAGATCCGCGAAGTGGCGACGGTTGTGGGCAAAGACGCTGGAGCCCACCACCAGCACCAGTCCCGCCACCACCGTGGGGAAAAGAAGCTGGTTGAACACCGGAAAATGCTGGTTCAGGATCAGTCCCTGAAAGATACCCACCAGCTGCGCCATGGGGTTCAAATAGAGAAGTAACAAAAATGGACGCGGCCAGGCAGAGGCGGGGTAGAAGACCGGTGTCAAAAATAGCCCGGCAAAAAGTGCCGACTGTACCCAGTGGCCCATGTCACGATAGTATAGCTGCAACGTAGCG
>CAITDR010000540.1 GCA_903891165.1 uncultured Pseudomonadota bacterium | reverse complement strand
GCTCGCCCAGATCGGCAGGGCTTAGCGGCGTACCTGCGGCCTCCTCAAAGACCTCGGCCACCGCCCACTCCAGCCGGGCCATGTCCACCTGCTCCGGGGGAGCGCCCTCCCGCTCCAGCCAGTCGCCAAGCCGCTGGTGAATGTGGTTCAGGGTCCAGGAAGAAGGCGGGTTATTGTCCAGGTAGCGCCACAACACCTGCTCAGCCTGATCGCCAAGGAGGTGTAGAAGGCCCGGCACATCTTCAGCCAGAGCATCATAGATACGGAGCCGGTATTGTTGTCGATAGACACCGATCATCTCCATCGGGTCCAGTGCCTCGCTGCCCAAAAACCACGCCGCCTCGGCCGGGGCCCCCCCGCTGATCATGGCGACCATCCGCGCCTGCCAATGGTCGGGCAGACTCATCGGCGCTCCTTCAGGGCCTGGTCCTGGTGGA
This sequence comes from uncultured Pseudomonadota bacterium, assembly GCA_903891165.1. Classification (GTDB taxonomy): domain Bacteria; phylum Myxococcota_A; class UBA796; order UBA796; family SXON01; genus CAITDR01. The sequence continues at coordinate 8,377 of CAITDR010000540.1, read as the reverse complement.
AACGCGCCGTCGCGACTTCCTCTTGTAGTCGTTCAAAGGGAGGAATATTGCCATCCCACTCGATCAACGTCGAGACCGGGCCGATACGGCGCACCAGCTCCCGGTAGAGGGCCCAGACCTCGTCGCAGACCGGGTGATCGTGGGTATCCAGCCGATATTTTGGAAAAACCGAATGCCCCGCGAGATGCACCTGTACCACCCGGTCCAGCGGCAGCCCGTCCAAATAGATCATCGGGTCAAAGCCGAGGTTGCAGGCGGAAACAAAGATGTTGTTCACATCCAAGAGGATGGCGCAGTCCGCCGCCTCGGCCACTTCCCCCAAAAAGTCCCACTCTGCGACGGTGGAGTCCTTATAGTTCAGGTAGGCCGAGACATTTTCGACCGCCAAGAGCCTCCCCACCTCTCCCTGCACCCTCCGGATCCGCTCCACCACCCCGTCGCGAATGGCGGGGGTGTAGGGGAGGGGGAGCAGGTCGTGGACACGATGCTCCCGGGTTCCCGTCCAGCAGAGGTGATCCGAAAACCAGGGAGGATGCAAAAAATCAACCAAGGAGCGTAGTCGCCGGAGGTGCTCGGGATCCTGGGCACCCCCCAGGGACAAGGAAACCCCGTGGGGAACCACGGGGTACCGTTCTGCGAGTTGTTCCAGATACCAGCGGGGAGATCCGCCCTCCGTCATATGATTTTCGGAGAGGATCTCAAACCAATCCAGCTCCGGACGCTCCTCCACCACCTGCTGGTAGTGCGGCACCCGGTAGCCCACTCCGATGCCCAGGACGGGCACCGAAAAGCGGGAGGTGGAAGCTACATATTGCAACCGCCCTTGCCTTTGCAGGGGTTCTTGCCCTTGCACTCGTTCTGGCCGGCTACGGCACAGCCGCCCTGGCCCTTACACTCGTTGGCCCCTTTGCAGCTGTGTTTGGCGACGGTGGCGGGCTGCGCACCTTCGGCGCCGGGGGTGGTCGCAGCGGCGGCCGGAGCCGCTGCAGCCGGATCGGCAGGAGCGGCGGCGGGAGCGGGTGCAGCAGGGGCCGCGGGAGCCGCCGGAGGGGCGGCAGGCGCGGCAGGCTTTGCGGGCTCGCCACCACAGGCGCTAAGAGTGCCGGCAACAAGGCCCGCGAGGGCAGAAGAGAGGAGCTGGCTGCGGTTCATCGGGATTTTCCTGGAAAGAAGGATCTTTTGGAAGCGCCCGCAGCATAACCGATGGCGGGCCGCCCGGAAAGGCTCAAGGCAGCACCAGCACCCGGCTCTGGTAGGGGCCGAGCCCGACGCTGAGCTGATCGCCACTGCTTACAAAAACTTCGCCGGTCAGGATGTCCGTCCAGCTACCGCCGGAGAGCCCGGCGAAGGCCAGACCATTGCTGATGGTCCGGCTACTGCCACTGCGGTTCAGGAGAACCAATGCGGCATCTCCGGCATACACCCGCGCGTAGGCGTAGACATCGGCCTCGTTCTCCCACCAGCCGGCAGTCTCGCCGAGGGAGAGGGCAGGGTGCTCTTTTCGCGCCTGTCCGAGCGCCTGCACATGGGCGAGTACAGAGGCCTCATCTGCCGAAAGATTTGGAGCAAAGCGCATCATCTGCCGATTGTCAGGGTCGGCCCAGCCCGGCAGACCGATCTCGTCGCCGTAGTAGATCAGCGGCAGCCCTGGACGTGTCAAGAGGAAGGTCCAGGCCAGCTTCAGGCGCTGGTAGGGCTCCGCGTAGCCGGGGGGCTGGTCCGTGGGCCAGGGCTGGTTACTTCCGTCACAATTCCCGTCGCCATAGAGGGATCCCACTTCTCCTGAAGCCTGGGCGACAAAACGCCAGACATCGTGGTTCCCCAGAAAGGTGCTCATGGTGTGGCCGGCAAAAGTGCTCTCAGAGGCCTCGGCCACCGACTTCAGCGAGCCTTCGCCATTGGAAAGACCGATTTCATTGCGCGCAAATGCGGCAACGATGCCCCAGTAGAGGGGGAAGTCGAACTGCCCGTCCAGCTCCCGCTCGCCGATATAGGCCGAAATCAGGCCCCGATCCGGCGTAAAAGTCTCTCCCACCGTATAAAAATCCTCGTCGCCGCCGGCCGCGCGGTGCTCGATCTCCGACCGGATGCGACTCTGCATGTTCCAGTGGACGGACTGCGGCATATGTTTGACCGCATCCACCCGATAGCCATCGATCTCATAGTCTTTTGCGAAGTTGATGGCGTCGTCCACCATCGCCTGCAGTGGCTCCGTTTGGTAATAGTTCAGATCGGGCAGGTAGCTGGCAAACCAGCAGGTCTCGGGACGCTGGTCCCAGTTCACCACCCCGTTACCGTCGTCGTCGTCTTTGCAGATATGTTGCGGTGTAAACCAGTCGGGGTTTTCCTCCACCCAGGGGTGCTCGCTGTGGAGGTGGTTCCCCACCCAGTCCACCAACACCCGCATGTTCCGACCATGTGCGGCCGCAATCAGCTCTTTCAACTTCTCTTCATCCCCGAAGTGGGACTCCAGCTTGCTGTCCGATGCCGGCCAGTAGCCGTGGTAGCCGGACAGGGTGACCCCACAGTCTCCTGCCCAAGCACCATCGGCGTTATCCCAGGGTGCGGTGAGCCAGATGGCGGTTACGCCCAGGCTTTCGAGATAGTCGAGCCGGTCGATCACCCCCTGCCAATCCCCACCCTTGTAGTCCCCCGCCGCACTGCTCACCCCCTCGCTGCCATCCAGGCCGGGGTCTCCGTTGGCGAAGCGATCGACGAAGGCGTAGTAGAGCAGCCCCTGCTCCCAGCTCCCCCCATCCATCCAAAAGGGAAGATAGAGCTCCTCTACTCCATCTCCTCCGGCCCGTAGGCTATGCCGACCTGCACTCAGATTTGGTTTTGAAACTACCCATGTATCACCGGATGCATCAACGGGTACATTCTCCCCATCCAGGCGCACCCAGCCATTGCTCACCTGTCCTTTCACCAGGATCTTGGTGCTCAAAGAAAGTGTATCACGGTCGATCTGCAGCTCGGAGAACGACAGGCTGCCCTGGCCGCAGCCCTGCACCACCTTCAGGCTGTTGCAGGATGCACCACCGGGCGCACAGGAGGGATCCCAGGTGTAGCCTTCATCACATTGAAACTGCTCTTCTTCCGGGTTGCAGGACCAGCTGCTGCTGCTCCCGCTGACCTCAATCACCTTGTAGGGCCAGGCTCCTTCGGCCAGATTCACCGAGGCCACCCAGGAATTTCCTTCTTTTTCCATAGGGGTCGCAGTGGTGGACCAGTCGTTGAAGGGACCGGCCAGGTAGACCGCACTGGGGGAGCCGCGGGCGGTGTAGCGGAAGACGGTGTCACAACTTTCCGCCGCGAGTGCAGGATCAACCTTTACAATCAGGGTGGTATCGCCCACACGACCACAGCTATCCTCCGCCGCGAGTCGCACCGCCGTGGTGCCCTCGAAATCGGCATCTGCCGTCAACAAAAGGCTACTGCCTTCGATCTCGGCACTCAGACCTTCGGAAGCCTCCGCCGAAAAGACCAGCCCTTCAGCCCCCTCTTCCAAAAAGGGAGCCAAATCCAGGCTCAGACTTTCTCCGAGATCCACGGGATCGAGCACCTCCCAGGTGGGCGGCGGGCCCTCACAGCAGGCGGAGATTCCGAGGAGGCACAGCAGAAAAACAGGGCGCATGGCTGCACTGTAGCAGAGCAGAGCGGGGAGGGGAGCAGCGCCTTGCAGAAAGGTCAGGCATCCTACCGATCTCCGATGCCTTCCTCCCACGCGCCGCCCTCTGAAAGTCGCGATAGGAGGGCGCGGCGGAGGGCGAATGCGTATCCATGTCATCGGTGGTGGTCCGGCGGGTCTGTATCTGGGAATCCTGATGAAGCGGCGCGACCCCCGCCACGAGGTGTGGATCCGGGAGCGCAACCGCACGCAGGAGACTTTTGGTTTTGGGGTGGTTTTTTCGGCTGCTACCTTGGGGAACTTTGAGGAGGCCGACCCGGAGTCTCTGAAGGAGATCCGCGAGAATTTTGTATGGTGGGACGACATCCACACCTATATGGGCGGCGAGAAGGTGGTGAGCACCGGCCACGGTTTTTGCGGAATGGCCCGGATCAAGCTGCTGGACATCCTCTCCCGCCGGGCCGTGGAGTTGGGTTGTATTCTGGACTACGAAACTGAGGTGAGCGATCCCGCAGGCTGGGGGGAAGCGGACCTGATCGTGGCCGCCGACGGAGTGAACTCCCGGATCCGTGCGCAATTTGCCGAGCAGCTCCAGCCCACGGTGGACATGCGCCCCTGCCGCTTCATCTGGCTGGGGGCCAACCTGAAACTCCCAGCCTTCACCTTCATCTTTCGGGAGAACGAGGCTGGACTGTTCCAGGTCCACGCCTACCCCTTTGACGCCCAGACCTCTACCTTCATCATCGAGTGTACCGACGAGGTGTGGCGAAAAGCGGGCCTGGACCGCATGGGGGAAACGGAGACCCTGGCCTACTTCCAGGCGCTCTTCGCCGATCATCTTGACGGTGCACAACTTCTGACCCGTGCCGGCGGCTGGCGGAACTTCCCCAACATCCACTGTGGCCGTTGGTATCACAACAACATGGTGATCCTGGGAGATGCGGCGCACACCGCCCATTTTTCAATCGGATCAGGCACCAAGCTGGCCATGGAAGATGCGATTGTGCTTGCCGATGCCCTGGACGGACCGGGCGATGTGCCCACCCGCCTTGCCGCCTACGACGCCGCACGCCGACCCGATGTGGAAAAACTCCAGAAGGTGGCGCGTACCAGCCAGGCCTGGTTTGAGCATGTGGCCTGGTTTATGGCCCAGGATCCGCTCTCCTTCAGCTTCAACCTGCTGACCCGAAGCCGTCGTATCGGCTATGCCGAGCTGCAGAAGCGGGATCCCGCGCTGTTGGCACAGGTACAGGCCGGTTTTGCCGCCTCCTGCGGGGTGGCGCCGAACATCCCACCGGCATTCACGCCCTTCACCATCGGCAAACTCCAGCTTTCCAACCGGATCGTCGTCTCGCCCATGTGCCAGTACAGCGCGGAGGAGGGGGTCCCCAACGACTGGCACCTCGTCCACCTGGGCAGCCGGGCCACCGGGGGTGCGGGCCTGATCATCGCCGAGGCGACCGCTGTATCACCAGAAGGTAGGATCACCCCTGGTTGTACCGGAATGTATCACGAGGACCATGTGGGAGCCTGGAAGCGTGTGACCGACTTCGTCCACCGCCACTCCTCGGCAAAGATCGGCCTTCAAATCGCCCATGCCGGACGTAAGGCGGGCTATACCCTTCCCTGGGAAGGCAGCCAGCTGGTGCCCGAACCCTGGAAGCGGATTGCCCCCTCGGCCCTGGCCTGGGATGCCCAGAGTCCTGCGCCGGAGGCGATGGACGAAGCAGAAATGGACCGGATCGAAGCGGCCTTTGTATGGTCGGCTCAGGCGGCAGAGCGGGCAGGCTTCGATGTGCTGGAGCTGCATATGGCCCACGGCTACCTCCTCTCTACATTTTTGTCACCGTTGACAAATCTGCGTACGGACAACTACGGGGGGGATGTGCGGAGTCGTCTGGCCTACCCGCTGCAGATTCTCCGCGCGGTACGCCGGGTCTGGGCCGGTCCGCTCCTGGTGCGTGTGTCCACCACGGAGTGGGCCCCCGGCGGCACCACCGACGCCGACCGCCGCGCCATCGGCCGCGCCATGAAGGCGGCGGGGGCGGACATGCTGGACTGCTCGGCGGGCGGCGTGGTGGCGCACCAACGCCCCGACTATGGCCGCATGTTCCAGGTTCCTTTTGCCGAACAATTGCGCTACGAGGCTGAGATCCCGGTGATGGCGGTGGGCGCCATCTCGGATGTGGACCAGATCAACTCCCTGGTTGCGGCCGGGCGCGCGGATCTCTGCGCCCTGGCGCGGAAACACCTCTATGATCCGGCCTTTGCGCTCCACGCGGCGGCGGAGCTGGGCGTAGATGTGGCTTGGCCGGTGCAGTATCGGGCGGCCGCACCTGCCCGTCGCAAAGGATAGACAGCCCGCCCGCCGGGCGCTACGATGCCCCATGCTCCTGCTGCTGCTTGTCGCCTGTAAAGACCCCTGTGCCACCGATGGCATCGACTACGCCGATCCCTCCTGCTACGAGGAGGGATCCACCGGAAAACCCCTACCGCAGGCAACCAAAGACGCCTGCTCTGGGGTGGGCTACAGTCACGGGGGGCCGCTGGGCCAGTTCTGCGTGGAGTGCGGCAGTATCCTCTGTGTGTATAAGGTGCGCTCGGATGATGCAATCGGTGGGGCAGAAGTGGAAATAAAAGCGCCTCTTCCCGAAGATCCCGATTGGGTGGAGTATCACGACGCTTTTGTGGGGGTGGAGGGCAAAGTAGACGGCACCTCCCGCGCCGAGCTGGCCCTGACCGTCACCGACGACGCCGATGCCTACGTCTCGAACGAAACCACGCTGTTCAACTTCTCTGATCCAGCCCTTTTTGCCGAGCTGACCGTCCAGGTATCGCTGATGGCTGCGGACGGTACCTATCCGGAGTGCCTCGTGAGCGGGGCGCACCCCGAGCTGTTTGAGGATGGCTGTACGGAAGTGGATTGGGAGTGATCCATGGTGAATGTATCACCATAGCCCTTGTAGCATCTAATGTTTCGTGATACATGACCCAGATGTATCAGATGCGGGTGCTACAGGTGCAGGGGCCGGCCTGGGTTCAAGGCCTTGCGGTGCGGGGAGCGTCTGCCTGGGGCCTGCCAGGGGGTGGGGCGCTGGTGCCCGAGGCCTTGATCGCGGCAAACCTGCGGGTGGGGAACCGGCCGGAGGCCTTGGGAGTGGAGTTTTTTGGGGGGCTGCGGGTGGAAAGCGCCGGGGAACTGGCGCTGCCGGATCGGAAAGTAGAGTCGGGGGAGCTGGTTTTTCCGGTGGGGCGGGTGGGCTACATGGCGCTGCACGGGGGCATCGAGGTGCCGAGCCTGCTGGGATCAGCGGGGTGGCGCTGCGGACGGGGTGTGCAGTTGCAAAACGGGCTTTACCTGCCGCTGGGCCGTGAGGATGCCAGAGCGCCGCCTCCTCCTCCCCCATCATCCCCCCTCTGGTCCCCGGACCGGCCGATCCGTGCGGTGCCCGGTCCCGTACCTTGTCTGCCGCTTTTTTCGCAGCGCTGGCGGGTGGGCGAGGGGGATCGCACCGGCCTACGCCTGGAGGGGGAGCCGCTGCCGGCCGGTGAGGGGAGGGGAGCTTCAGCTCCGATGTTGCCGGGTGCTATCCAACTTCCGCCCGATGGACGCCCCATTGTGCTGGGTCCCGATCACCCGCTCACCGGCGGCTACCCGGTGGTAGCAGTGGTGGTTCAGGCCGATCTGGGCTCACTTTTTGGACGGGTACGAGGGGCAGGGCTACAGCTCCTCCCAGTGGATCCGGCGCAGGGCCGTCGCCTGAATCGTGAACATCCGCTGCTTCGTCTGCGCCGAAGCGGTAGCATTTATTAGACGATTGAAGGAGGATGGGATGGGTCGAAACAGCTATGCCCTGAAAGTGGAGCCCGGAGAAAAAGTCTCGCTGGAAAAACTCCGGCCCGATGACACCGCCGGCTACTCCTCCCGAGCAGAGGTAGAACCGAAACTTTCGGAAATCATCAACGAACTTCAGGACTTACAGCAGCGCCTCTATGCCTCCCGCACGGCCTCGCTCCTGGTCGTGCTTCAGGCCACCGACACGGCGGGAAAAGACGGGGTGATCCGCAAGGTTTTGGGGCCTTTGGACTCCCGTGGCATCCACGTCTGGAGCTTTAAAGCCCCCACCGAGGAGGAACGCGAGCACGACTTTCTGTGGCGCCTGCACGCCAAAGCGCCCCGGGCGGGGGAGATCGCGGTGTTCAACCGCTCCCACTATGAGGATATTGTCGCCGTTCGACTTGGAAAATTGCTGCCCAAGGAACGCTGGAGCCGCCGCTACGAGAGTATCAACCACTTTGAGCAGATGTTGACGGAAGAGGGCACCACGGTGCTGAAGATCTTCCTGCACATCTCCAAAGCCGAGCAGGCGCGCCGCCTTCGCGAGCGCCTGGAGGATCCAGCCCGCCGCTGGATGTTCGATCCGCACGACCTGGAAGTAAGGGAACAATGGGATGAACTCCATGAAGCCTACGAGGATATCCTGGGGCGCTGCTCCACGGAGGCGGCGCCCTGGTGGGTGGTGCCGGCCGACCGCAAGTGGTTCCGCGATCTGGCGGTCGCCCAGCTCCTCCTTCGCAGTCTTCGTGGGATTGATCCCCAATTTCCCACACCCACCTGGGATTGGCGCAGCGTCAACGTGCCGGACTGACCACCGACGGGCCTTGAGCCTGGCGTTCGGCCAACAAGGTGAGCGACCGCAGCGAGCGGTCACAGTGCCGCCCGATGTTCCGCTCGATGCGACTGACCAG
>CAITDR010000539.1 GCA_903891165.1 uncultured Pseudomonadota bacterium | reverse complement strand
TCGCACCACCGGCTGCCCGTCGCGGGTGCCGGAGCGTGCGGTGGCCTTCCAGTCCACGAGGCGGTACTCATCGCCATGTTGATACGGTCGGAGGCGATCAAATTCGGACTCGGAGCCGGGGCGGCGGCTGGTGCGGGTCAACAGTCCCTGCCGGTTACTTCGTGCAAGCATGTCGTACTCAGCCAGGGCCTTAACATCAGGCCAGACCTGTACTTCCTCCTCCCCCAACACATCCACCTGACGCTGCCAGAAACCCCAGGGCGAGCCATAGCGCAGGTGCTGCGGTCCCAGGCGGTAGCGGCCGCGCCGGGCGGTCATCACCCGGTAGCTGCCCTCGGCCTGACCTTGAGCAGGGACCCGCAGTCGCAGGGGAAGACCCTCTTCGCGGGAGTCAGAAAATAGGCTCTGCTCCAACTCAATGTCGAGGGAGCGTCGCAGTGGGTTGTGGATACGAACACGTACCCGCTCGGGACGGCCTGCACTCCAGATGTGGGGCAGCTCCCGTTCCAGCCCCAGCTCCACCTGCCGCAGTCGTAAGGCGTCCATACTCAACAGCAGCAGCAGCGCCAGATCCAGGCCGATGGCGGCCCAAAAGAGAGAAGGATTTACCAGGGAAAGAGCGGAGAGTGCGCAGGGCAGTGTCCAGGCATAGACGGCTGCCCGGGTAGGCACATAGCCCCCCAGCCAACCCCACTGGAGGCTACTCTTCAACGGCCGGCGCCTGCAGGAATCGGCGTTGCTTGGAGTAGATCCCGGATCACCTCCTCTACAGTGTTCCCTTCCATCTCGGCCTCGGGCACCAGCATCAGCCGATGCCGCAAGACCGCAGGAGCCAGCTCCTTGATGTCGTCGGGCACCACAAAATCGCGGCCTTCCGCCGCTGCCACCACCTGCGCTCCCAGCAAGAGACCGATGGATGCCCGCGGGGAAGCTCCCAGGTAGATCGCCTTATGTTCGCGGGAGCGTGCAACCAGATCCACCGCGTAATTCAGGACGGGGCGTCCCGCCCGCACCGTACGCAGCGTGTGCTGCCACTGCACCAGCTCGGTCCCGTGGATCACCGTCTCCAGTCCGGCCTGGTCCAGATCGGTGACATCAAAGCCGCGCAGGTGGTTTTCCAGTATTTCTACCTCGATTTCCCGTGGCGGATGATGAACCAACAACTTCATCAAAAAGCGGTCGAGCTGGGCTTCAGGCAGGGCCCAGGTGCCTTCGGACTCCACCGGATTCTGTGTGGCCACCGTAAAGAAGGGTCGATCCAGGCGGCGGCTGATGCCGTCTACCGTCACCTGCCGGTCGGCCATCGCTTCCAGGAGCGCTGCCTGAGTACGGGCGGGAGAGCGGTTGATCTCATCGGCGAGCAACACTTCGGTGAAGACGGGGCCGGGCACAAACTCGAAGCGGCTCTCCTTCTGGTTGAAGATATTGCCACCGGTCACGTCGGCGGGCATCAAATCCGGTGTAAACTGAATCCGCCGGAATCGACATCCAAGTACATGCGCAACCGAGCGTGCGATCAGGGTCTTGCCCAGGCCTGGTGCCCCCTCCAAGAGCACATGGCCGCCGCAGAAGAGCGCGACCAGAAGGCCGCGAATGGCATCCTTCTGGCCATGCACCACCCGGCCTATTTCCGCTTCCACCCTCCGGAAGCGCTCTGAGAACTGGTCGATGGGGAGCTTCCCCCCTTCTTCATCACTTCGACGATCTCCCACAGCTCCTCCTGCATAAATAGATCAGCTTCGTTATGGACAGAATCGGGACGGTTGACGGCTTCCCGCGCGTTGCGGAGCACCCGCTCCACTCGCTCTGTTGGTAGCCCGGTGCGACGTGCGACCGCGGCCGCCAGGTCCCCGTCGTCGGCGCGGGTACGTTGCCGTAGCCAGGCCAGCGCCCAGGTGGCATAGGCGGCAAAAGAGAGCTGCTGCGCCTCCCCTCCCCGGTAGATCGCGGCCACCGCCTGCAGGTGCTCGCGGAAGTCCCGGCGCCGATGTTCGGGCGGGTTGCGAGGCGCTGAAAAGCGCCGCCCCCTCCACCACACCGCCAGTCCAAAAACCACCATCCCGTGGCCCAACAGCGGCAGCAGGCCGGCCCGCGCCAGGGCGGCCAGGGGGCTGGGGGACGGTGGCTCCGCCTCGGCGAGCACCACCAGCCGCCCACCGCCCATCGCGTCCACCAGCCAGCGAATCGTCCGCAGGTTTCCCAGGTGGAGCACCGAGGCGTCGTCCAGCAAACCCGGCAAGGCCACCACCGCCAGCATGCCGTTGCTTTCGCCCGGGCGAAGGATAGTCGCAATCACCTTTTCGTCCTCCGAGTAGAGGATGGCCATCGCGGAGCCGATCAGCTCGTACGGTTTTTGGGGCAGGCGGATCGGGTTGTCGCCCGCCATCGGCAGGGCCGGGCCGGTGGCGCCGCCCGCTGTCAGACCGGCGGGCAGCTCCCCCCCTGCCGGGATCACTACCAGCGCCCGATTGCCTTCTGTAACCCAGGATACAATCGTATTAAGCTGCTCAGCATCTTGAATATTCGCGAGTAGGAGCTCGTCGTTGTAGTCCTCAGGCAGCTCCCCATTGCGGACTTCGTATCCCAGACTACTGAGTATAGGGAGGAGCAGCTTATGGTCCAGAACCCGTGCCGTGGCGTGGGTGCAGAGCACCAAAAGAAGGAGCGGGGCCAGGAGTTTTGCAGCGGCGGCCAGTGCCCGCTCCCACCGCTCCACCGACAGCTTGACCCCTGCATACCGTTGCTGCTCCACCACCCGCACCACTTCGTGCAGCGCCTCAGCCTCCGGCTTCTGGCTCAGCTCCCGTACATACTCTCTGTCCGTACGGCTGGGATGGAGAACCAGGCGTCCCCGCCGCTCCAACACGGCCAGCACCGCTGCCCGCAGCAGCATAACCGCCAGACCCACTTCGCCGCGGGCGAAGGCGGCGCGGGCCTCGCCCAGGGGATCGGGGCCCGCCTGCACCGCCAGCTCGGGTTCGGGGCTGCTCTTTTCGGATCGTGCCGGGAGCGGGGCCGGGAGTTCCGGATCGGGAGGCGGCCTCAGCCTGAGGAAAGCTGCGATGGCCGCCAGCACCAACCCCACCGCAATGGCGATGGCCAGCCCCTGTATCAACTGTGCAGTCCAGGCGAGCGGAGCCGAAAGATCGGCGTCGGGTATGTTCAGGTCCTGGTCATTGCAGCCCTGGCTCTGATCTTCGGCGCAGCGGGCCTCCATGCCCGGGCATTCGGGTGGGATGGCAGTACACCACTCCCGCTCCCAGGGAAAAAGCTGCTCTCCCGGCGCCACACACCAGCGTGCAGTGGGTCGCAGCTCGGCGATGGCATCGGCCTCGCTGCGGGGTGTAGGATCCCCCAGCAGGTCCCTGAAGGGATCCTGCGCGAGGGCAAGCATCGAGAAGAGCAGGATCATCGAGACGAAGCCTGCCACAAGGAGAAGAATACGTCCAAGCTCTCGCTGCGGGTGCGCAGGTCGAGGTAGAGGGCGAAGCGGACAAGGCCCCAGATGGGCAGGCTGTACAGGATGCCCAGGCAGGGAAAGGGAGTAAGATCGCCGTTCATCAGCGAGCCGAAGGGACTCCCCAACTGGAAAAGCTCATCCACCACCGCCTGCCCCACCAGCTCTCCGGAGAAGGCCCCGTAGCCCAAGAGCGCTAGCTGCCAAAAGCGACCCGCCAAGCTACGTCCGGTCACACGGTCCCCTAATTGCTGCAGGCGCCGGGTCCAGCCGCTCTTCATCTCCTCCACCAACAGCACCTCGGGAAGGAAGGTGTAGCGGGACCACATCCACAGGGCAGCCGGAGGAAAAAGGAGGAGGATGAAGCTGGCGAGACCAGGAAGCGTGCCCACCCGCACTACCCGGAACATCGCGGACAGAGTGGTGCGCAGGTCCACCTTGGGCGTGGTCCCTGCGGCGCGGGCCGCCGCGATGGTCAGAAGGGGAAGCTGGAGCAGGCTGCCGATGCCCAGGGCAAAGGTCAGACCCAGCAGGGGGTGGGCCCACCAGGCAAGCACTACCAGAGGGGTACACAGTAAAAACCAGCCGCGCAGGCTCCTCCAGATGATCCGTCGGTCGGCACGCAGGATTGCCAGGCCCAGGTCCACACACTCCGGCACCGAGCGCGCACGCAGGGAGAGGCCGCCGATCATTGGGTCAACGCCCCCCGACCGGCACCAGAAAGATAGCCGCCCACCAGGAAAATCTGAACGACACCGAAAGCGGCGCGCAGCCAGTCCGGGAGCTCTTGTGCGCTCCAGAAGCCCTCGATACTGGCGGCCACCACCAACATTGCTGCCGCCCCCCCGGCGAGGCGGCCAATTGCGGGCCCCGCTTGCCGAAGAGCAGCCAAGCGGCTCATCGAACCGGGCACCATGACCACCCAGCCCAGCTTCAAGCCTGCCGCTCCCGCAATCACCAGTGCCGTCAGCTCCCAGGCCGAATGTCCGCTGGTAAAGCGGAGAAGGTTCCCTCCGTAGCCCACCGAGCTGAGGAAACCGAAGACCGTCCCGATCACCAGCCCGTTGTAGATCAACACCAGTGCGGTACCCAGACAGGCGAAAAAGCCGGCCCCGATACTGCGGAGTGCGATCCCTACGTTGTTCCACACGTAGAAGCCCGCCATCATCGCGTTTTCGCCTGCATCGCGAGAAGGCGCCTCAGAATAGGATTTTTCAATGTGCCCGCGCATGCCGCCGGGGATCACGGCATCCACAAAGCTGCTGTCGCCAAGGGCCATGAAGAAACCCAGAAGGCCCGGAAGCACAAAAAGGGAGGCGGCGGCCAGAAAAAACGCCTGGTTCCGGCGCAGCTCCGCGGGGAATTCGTGGAGGAGTATCCGCGCTACCAGCCGCAGCGGCGGCAGGGTCAGGCGGGTGGGGGTGCGGTAGATCCGCGCGTGGGCCTTGGCACAGAGATCTTCCAGTGGCGCGAGGTGCTCCTGGGCAAGAATTGCGCGGCGGCGGCCGAGATCGGCGCAGAGGGAGCGGTAGCCCCACACCAGCCGCTGAAGTTGGGTTGCGTCCATACGTCCCCCCTCCTGCAGCTGGCGTCGCAAATCCTTCCAGGGCAGCGCGTCTTCGCGGGGGCCTTGGCTCTCCCGGGCGGCAAAAAGGAGCAACTCCAGACTGCGCACCGGGTCACGATGGATGATCCGGAATTGACTGCGGATCCCCTCGATCACCCGCCCGGCCACCACCGCCGCCCAGGCCGGCCCCAGACGCTCCCGTGCACTGTGCCAGCGCTCCAGCGCTGCCCGCAGGGGCACCCCGATCCGCAGGCGGGGCGGCACCAGGAGCCGCTCCCGCTCATCCAGAGCAGGAAGTGGGCGGGGAACCGGCGGAACCACTGCCTCTTGTACATGCACCACCACCGTGCCCGCCAACAGATCCCCCAGACGACGGAATTTGGGGTCCAGCGTACTGACCACCACCCCCACCACATAGCCAAGGGGCATCGCATCTGCAGGACGCACGAGATTGCGAAGGATAGCCTCCTTCCAGCCGATAGGCCCACCATCTTCGCGAATCACGCGCAGGCCCATCACCGCCCGTCCGGGCGAACGCCCCTCGGTGGTCGCGTCCAGCACGGTGTACCAGCCCCAATCAAAAAGGAACCAGAGCACCAGGCTCAGACCTGCGCCGATTCCGCCGAGCCCGGCCGTCCCGCTCACGATCATAACCACCACGGCCAGGAACAGCAGGATACCCGCTCGAAAAGCGGCATCCAACAGCCAAGCCATGGCGCGGGGGCCGGGGCCCGCCACCCGGTAGGGAAAGATCACATGCTCCGGCGTCTCCACCAGGAGTCGGGTATCCAAGGGGCCGTTGGGCTCGACCCCTGTCATCGGGAGCGCCGGGGTGCACGTTGCGGATGGTCCCGGCGCCAACCCTCCATATCGTCCGCCAGCGGGGCCTGGAATGTAAGCTCTTGACCTGTCAAGGGGTGGCGAAAAGACAGGTAGGCGGCGTGGAGCGCCAGACGGGGAAAGTGGCGGGCGCTGTGGGCATCGGCGTAGAGCGGGTCGCCTAGGATAGGGTGCCCAGACTCGGCGAGGTGGATACGCACTTGGTGGGTCCGGCCGGTCTGAAGGCGGGCCTCCACTAGCGAGGCGCCCTGGAGCTGTTCCAGGCCCCGCAGCTCGGTGATCGCCTCTTTTGCGTCGGCAGGCACTTCTTCTCCACGCGGTACACTGCCGCGCAGGCGATCCCCCCGATCCCGCAACATGTGGCTGCGAACCGTTCGCAGATCGGGACTCACCTGACCACGTGCAATGGCCAGGTAGCGTCGTTCGAGGCGATGTTCCTCGAACATTTCCTTGAGCGCCTCCTGCGCCCGCAGGCTGCGCGCAACCATCATCAGGCCTGAGGTGCCCTCGTCCAGCCGATGCACGGGCAGGATCCCTCCCAACAATTTACCCGCAAATGCGAGCATATTTGTTTCAGATCGGTGAGGGGCCGGCACCGCCAACCAGCCGGAGGGCTTATACAGCACCGCAAGCGCAGGATCCTGGTGGAGAAGAACAGGGTCGCGGCCGGGAACCAAGCGGGGGTGGGAGGGCGAGTAGCTGACCTGCGCCACCTCCACCTCCCGCCCACCGTCGGCGACGGGTACCCCGTCCACCCGTACTTTTCCCGAGGCCAGCGCATCGCGCGCCGTACGCCCGTCCAGACCCAGGCTACGAAGGTGATCGATCAACCGAACAGACATCCCCCAAATGTAACCTGCTGTCGCCGCTGCAGCCGGTCTTCGGTCAATGGCCGAGCACACCCGCACGGCGCAGTCGCTGCACCTCTGCCTCGTCCAAGCCCAGCTCGGCCAGCAGCTCGGCGCTGTGCTCCCCCAGCTGCGGGGGCGGGCGTAGCTGCACGGGATCCAAGGGAGGAGCCGGAAAAGTCCAGGCTCCCAGGTGGATCTGTCGGGCGGCGGGGTGCGCCAGGGACGCCGGTACGGACAGGGCCGGCCCACAGGGGACCCCGGCAGCGGCAAGGCGCTGCTCCCAGACCTCTACCCGATCGGTGGAAAAGGCCGTGATCAAGAGGGCATCCAGAGCCTCCCGATTGGCCACCCGCCGCGCATTCGTCGCGAAGCGTGGATCTTCGGGAATGCCGACCACCTGTGCAAGGCGACGATAGAGGGGCTCGTTGGCGCAGGCCACCGCCAGCCAGCCGTCGGCACAGGGATAGAGGTTGTAAGGCGAGATCGACGGGTGCTGGTTCGAAGGTTTGGGAGGCTCTTTCCCCGCATTTAACCAGGAGGATGCGTAGTAGGCCAAGAGCGCGTGCTGCACATCGAACATCCGAACCGACACCCGCTTCCCCCTTCCGGTCCGGTGGCGCTCCAGTAACGCAAATAAAACTGCTTGAACCGCCACCATCGCCGAGGCCAAGTCCGCGATGCTCGGACCGGCCTTCCGGGGCGGATCGCCGGTCAGCGTCGCGATGCCGCCCATACTCTGGAGCACCAGATCGTAGCCGGCCCGCTCTGCCAGCGGCCCTTCTCCGAAGGCACTGATAGAAACCTGGATCAACCTCGGGTTCTCCTCCACCAACCCACCCAGTCCCAGCCTTTCCATCACGCCGGGCCGGAAATTCTCCACCACCACATCCGCCGTTTTTGCAAGACGACGGGCCAAGGCCTGCCCCTCCGGATGTTTCAGATCCAAGACGATACTGCGCTTATTCCGGTTGGTGCAGGCAAAATACACCGACATCCCGTCCCGGTAGGGCAGGAAGGTACGGGTTTCATCCCCCTCCGGCGCCTCGACCTTGATCACGTCGAAGCCCTGATCTCCCAGGATCTGCGTAGCCCAGGGCCCCGCGAGTACCCGGGTGAAGTCCAGCACCCGCTCCATCATCCTTCCAAGCTGCTTCCGTCCGCTATCAAAAGGTCAACGATCTGGCGAGGAAGATCGGAGCCTGTGCTATTCTATGGCCTGCGGGGAGGTGGCTTTGCGTCCGATGGTACTACTGCTGTTGGGTGGCTGTGTGGTGGACGGAGGTCTCACCAAGTACAACACGGATCCAGAGGTGGTTTTTACCGCCCCGGACAGCGGGGACATCGTTCCCGCGGGCGTCCCACTTGCCTTCACTGCTTCGGTGAAAGACAGCCAACAAGAATCTTCTGAGCTGGATTATTTCTGGTCGGTGACCCCCACCGGCGACATCGACGCCACCGGGATGGTGGTCTCCGGCGACACGGTGAGCCTGGAGGTCCGAGAGGGTTTTTCGGAAGGAGCGTGGACGGTCCATTTAATGGTGGTGGACGCGGATGGGGCCTCTGCCGAGGACGAAGTCAGTTTTTCTGCCCGCCAGTACTACGCACCGGAGGTGGAGTTTTCGGCTCCACTCGCTGGAAGTCGCTATCCTGCCGGTCGGAGTTTAGAGGTGCTTGCACAGGTCACCGACGCCGACCAGGGTGATCTATCCCGGGTGAAACTGGTGTGGGGAGGGGTGGCAGAGGGGGAGGTGGCTGCGTCTGATCATCCTGATTCCTCCGGTACTATCCGCTTTGACCTCCCGGCGATGGTGGAAGGGGACCAGACCCTTTCTGTTGAGGCCACTGACGACGACGGCGCCATCGGTACCCAGAGCGTAGCCTTCACCGTGGTGGAGCCCGATCAGGATGGAGATGGCCACGACCATGAGGAATTCGGGGGCGATGACTGTGACGATGCCGACGCTTCGGTACATCCGGGAGCCCCTGAGCTCTGTGATGGCCTGGACAACGACTGCGACGGCCAGCTCGACGAGGAGCCGCCCACTTGGTACCCCGATCAGGACGGCGATGGCTTCGGCGATGCCGACGCTCCCCTCGCCTCCTGTGACGCCCCCACCGATCATGTGGCCGACGCCACCGACTGCGATGATGGCAACACGGACATCTTTCCCGGGGCCGTCGAGTGGTGCAACGGCCTGGACGATGACTGCAACGGGGTCATCGACAATGATGCGGTGGACGGGCTCGACTCCTACGCCGACGTCGACGCCGACCTTTTTGGGGACCCGTCTCAGGCTACGCGAAGCTGCGAAATCCCGGTCGGAAATGTAGTGGACAATACGGACTGCGACGACGGTAGCCCCGATGTCTACCCCGGCCAGCAGGAATTTTGCAATGGCTACGACGACAACTGTGACGGCTTGGTGGACGATAGCTCCGCCGTGGATCCCCTGAGCTGGTACCTCGATGCCGACGGGGACAGTTTTGGCGATCCGGCGGCTGTGGGCTGGGCCTGCGTCGCACCTGCGGGCAGTGTGGCCGACGCCACCGACTGCGATGATGGGCAAAGCAGCGTCCATCCCGGCGCCTCCGAATACTGCAACGGTCAGGACGATGACTGCGACGGAACGGTGGACGAAACTTCCGCCGTGGATGCCACCGCTTGGTATGCCGACACGGACGGAGATTCATATGGGGACGCCGGTAATTCCCTACCCTCGTGTACGGCCCTCTCCGGTCGGGTTGCCGATGCCACCGACTGTGATGACAGCGACCCCACCATCTCCCCCGGCGACAGCGAGCGCTGCGACGGGGTGGACGACGACTGCGACGGCTTTGTGGACGAGGCCGACGCCATCGACGCGCCGGACTGGTTCCGCGACGCCGACAGCGACGGTTTTGGCGACCCGTCCAACACCGCCGCCGCTTGCACGGCACCCGCAGGCTATGTAGCTGAAGATACGGATTGTGATGACCGGGACGCCGGCATCGCTCCTGACGCCGACGAGATCTGCAACGGCATCGACGACAATTGTGACGGAACCACCGACGAAAATAGTGCGATCGATGCTGCCGCCTGGTACCTGGATGGCGACGGCGACAGCTACGGGGATGCCTCCTCCCCCTTCTACGCCTGCACCCAGCCCGCGGGCTACATGGCCGATGGCTCTGACTGTAACGACGCGGATAGTGGTATTTACCCAGGTGCTACCGAAATATGTGACAGTATCGACAACGACTGCGATGACCTCATCGACGATGCCGATAGCAGCCTGGACACCAGCTCGGCAACGGCCTGGCATCCCGATGCCGATGTCGATGGCTATGGCGATATGTACAGCTCCACCCTCGCTTGTACGGCTCCCCCCACCTATCTGGCGGACGGCACCGACTGCGACGACAGCACCACCCGTGCCCGCCCCGGCCGCACCGAGGTCTGCAACGACGGCCTGGACAACGACTGCGACGGCAGTGCAGCGGGCTGCGATTGGTCTGGCACCGTCCCCTTGAGCAGCTACAACCTGAAAATTTCTGGAGATGCTGCCACTGCGGCGCTGGGCACGCCCGCCTTCCTTGGGGATGCCGATCGCGACGGTATTCAACCGATCGTGTATGGGTCCGCTGCCGACGATGTTGCGGGGACCAATGCAGGGGCTATCTGGATCTTTACGGATCCGGCGGATGGGGTATACGACGCCAGCGACGCGCCGGTACGTCTGAATGGCGAGCCGGGAGAGGGTCTCGGGGCTGTCCCCCTCCGCGGTGCGGACATAAATGGTGATGGTGTCGACGATCTGCTGGTGGGCAGTCCCTCCAACCCCACGTATGCCGCCGGAGGTGGTGCAGCCTTTGTGAGCTTTAGTCCCTTCTCTTCGGGTACATTCGCCAGCGGTAGCCTGCTGACTCTGACCGGTTCCGCCACCCACTACATCGGTACATCCATGAGCACGGGGGACGTAAATGGGGATGGTGACCTCGATCTGCTGGTGGGGGCCCATGGGCGTACCGGGGGAGGTGCCGCATGGTTGTTGGAAGGGCCACTTGCGGCGGGTACGGCCTCCACCAGCAGCAGTCCGGCGCTTACCATCAGCTATGCGAACCATGCGGGCTTCGCAGATGCCGTCGCCATGCTGGACTATGATGGGGACGGCTACGATGATGTTCTGGTCAGTGATCCCGGAGACAATGCGTCTGCCACTTTTGGGGGAGGGGCCTATCTCTTCCTGGGACCGGTCTCCGGTGCCCGCACTCAGGCCCAAGCGGATGTCTATTTTGGAGGAGTCTACCGGAAGGCACTGGGGACAATTCTGGTAGAAGCGGGTGATCCTGAAAACGACGGCTACGAAGACTTCCTGGTCAGCTACCAGACCACTGGCCTTTTTTACCTGCGTGGAAAGGCAGCTCCAACCTCGGGTGTGGTAACATCCATGGCCACCGCCAGCTTCGGAACCACCAGCAGCGGATCGTGGAACCAGGCCGTGGTGGGCAGCTTTGATGCGGGTGGCACCGTGGATCTGGTGGTAGGCGACGACCTGGACGATACCGCGGCCAGCAACGCCGGCTCTGCCCTGGTCTTCTTTGATCTGGCCACCCTCTCTGGGGCCTACGCCCTGGGCAGCGAAGATGCCCGCTTCACCGGGCAATATGCTGCGGATGTGGCGGCCACACTCCTGGCGGCCGGAGATGCGGACGGCGACGGCCAGGACGACCTGTTGATCTCCGCACCCGCTGAGGACAGCGGCGGCAGCGCCTCTGGATCGCTCTACCTCATGCGCGGGCCCAACCTGTGAGGACACCGGTAGATCCGCCCTTGCCGAAGGCCAGAAATGGCCGCATACTCGTAGAGAGCCAGGAGCGCAGATGTGGTTGAGCCTCGGTCTTTGGGCGTGTAGCTCGGGAGAGCAGGTTGAACCCGAGGAGTCCACCCCCCTGGAGGATGGGGTGGTGGATCTCCGCATGGACTTCCCGGAACCGCCCGAGGGAGGAATGCAGTTTCTCTCCCCCGATCTGGAGGTTCCCCCCTACTCGGAGGTGCTGTTCTGCTACTACGGCATCTGGGAGGGAGAGGACACCGGCGTCAACTACATGCTTCCCCTCTCGGTTCCTGGCTTCACCCACCACAACCAGCTCAAGGCGGTCTACGACGACCGCTACCCGCCTGGATCCCTGGTGCAATGCCCGGATCCCGGCGGTTCGATGCCGGTCTATGCCCCCCTCTTTGAGGCGGTGGGCATCGAGTCCGAAGGAGCGGTGGCCCTCCCCGAACAAAGCTGGCTGCAGCTGCCCGAGGGAGTGGCGATGAAGCTGCGCCACGGCCAGCGCTGGGTGATGGATCTGCACTATGTAAATACGACAGGGGATACCCTTAAAGTCAACGCTGCGGTGAACCTGGGCACCTTGCCCATCGACCAGGTGGAGAACTGGGCAGCCTCCATCCAGTTTGACTCGGGCGAGCTGCATATTCCGCCCGGTCAGGAGACAGTGGTGGACTTCACCTGCGTCTGGCCGCAGGATGTGACCCTGCTCTCCCTGTTGGGGCACATGCACGACCACGGCAGTTCCTACGAGATCTACTGGAACAAGCCAGATGGAAGCAGCGATCTGCTATACAACGTCCCCGAATGGGAGCCGGGCCATCGGGAGTGGCCGATGATGAAGTCCTACGATCCCGGCGAAGTGCAGGTACGTGCTGGCGACGGCTTCCGTACCATCTGCAAGTGGGACAACGACAGCCCGGTAGAGCTGGGCTATCCCGAAGAGATGTGTACCACGGTGGGGGTGGCCTACCCCCTGGAGGATCCCATCGGCTGCTTTGGCGGGGTGGTCGTCCAACCCTGAGCTAGTGGCGGGCGGTGGATGTGCCAAAGCGCCTCCCCCTCCACCGTCAAGGGATGGCCTCGAAGAAGTCGAGGATCTGCACCGTAGCTACCCAATCTTGCCCGACTTTTCCGATTTTGCGCTCTGGCAGGTAGGCCCAGCCACCCGGCCAGGTATGGCCGCCCCCTTCGACGGCTAGCAGGCTCACCGCTGCCGCACAGGCCGGCCAGTCAGAGCGGGTGGTGGTGGTACCGTCCTCGGCGGTGTCGGGCATGCTGCTTTCGGTGGGCGTCAGACCGCAGCCGTTGAGGCGCGCCCAGCCGGGGCGTTGCGTGCTGCCGACCAGGGTGTCGTCCACGGAAACGTAGTTTTCGCCATCTTTTTGGAGGCAGGCGGAGCTTCCACCCTCAAAAGCCCAGCAGGGGTCATCCGTGCCATGGATCTGCAACACCGGCACCGGGCGGCTGGGGCTACAGCCCGGATCGATCAGCGCTTGGTTTCCGCCACCTACAGCCGCGATCCCCGCAAAAACATCGGCGCGCTCACAGGCCAGGCGGTGGCTCATCGCGCCGCCGTTGGAGATACCCGTCGCAAAGATCTTCTGGTCGTCTACCGGAATGATATTGTGCAGATCGGCAAGGAGTGCATCTACATAGGCCAGATCATCAACCGCATTTTTACAGGCATAGCCACTCACACACTTCCAGCCGTCGGAGAGGCCCCCGCCCGCGTTCCAGGTGCGCATCGACGGGGTGAGCGGCGCGCCGGTCCCGTCCGGGTAGACCACGATCCAGCCCCGTTGGTCGGCCACACTGCTCATACAGGAGGGGTCGCCCACAACACCGTCCTTACAGGTGCTGCGGTTGGCCCCCTCTTTCTGGCCGCCCCCGCCGTGAAAAGAGATCAGGATCGGCAACGGGGTGCTGCCATCAAAGGCCGGTGGAAGGTGGAGGATGTAGTCCCGCTTGGGCTGGCCGGGCAAGCTGCAGACCTGGTCACCGGTGGCAACAATCCCCATGCAATTAACCCCTTCCGCGACCGGGGAACAGGAAAGGAGGAGCAGCAGCATGTCCCCACCATAACTGCTTGACCCGACAAGGGCAGCGCGGATAGAGAGAGGATCGATGAACATCGAGCGCCTCCTGTTGACTGCGGTGGGCACCTGTCTGGGGCTGGTGATCGGTGTGCTGGCCTACGGTTCGCTGCTGCGGACCACCTGGCGGGTGGAGCGCTACACCATCATCGACGCACCGGTGGCCGTGATCCACCCACTCATTGAGAGTCCAAAGGAGTGGACACGGTGGGTCTCGGGCGGAAATACGGTAGGTTCCGAGCCCTATGGCGGCGAGCGGGGAGTCGGAGCGGGTCTGCGTTGGGAAGGGGGAGAGTTCGAGGTTATCGCCAGCGACCCGGAGCAGGGGGTACGCTACGAGGCCCGGGCGGGTGGCCTGCCCCCTGCCGATGGGAGCCTGAGCTACAGTCATGCCCAGGGTGGTACCCAGG
>CAITDR010000538.1 GCA_903891165.1 uncultured Pseudomonadota bacterium | reverse complement strand
TCCGCGGGGAGTACGTGGAGCTGGTGGCCAAAGCACCACTGCCGAAGGGGGCGAAGTCGGCCTTTGACATCGGGACCGGGACCGGCGTCTTGGCGGCGGTGTTGGCCCGCCGGGGAATCACACAAATTGTGGCCACCGATCAAAGCCCCCGTGCGCTGGTCTGTGCGCGCGAAAATCTGGCGCGTCTGGGGCTGTTGGATCGGGTGGAGCTGCTGGAAAGCCACCTTTTTCCGCCCGGCCGCGCCCCGCTGATCGTCTGCAATCCGCCCTGGCTGCCTGCCAAGGCCACCTCCGCGCTGGAGCACGCGGTCTATGACCCCGAAAGCCAGATGCTTCGCGGTTTTCTCGCGGGTCTGCGCGAGCACCTGGAGCCAGGGGGAGAGGGCTGGCTGATCCTCTCGGACCTGGCCGAGCACCTTGGTCTGCGGGGTGCGGCGGAATTGTCCGCCTGGATCGCCGCAGGGGGCTTGAAGGTGCAGGATCGCCTCGACATCCGCCCCTCCCACCCCAAGGCCGGGGACCCCGACGATCCACTGCACGCCGCACGGGCGGCAGAGGTCACGTCGTTGTGGCGGTTGATCGCGGCATAGATGCCCCTTTCTGGGCTCTCCCCCCCGAAACTCACCCCACCTTCGACTTCAAAAGCCCCAACATCGCCTCCAACATCCGCGCGCGGTAGTCGATGGCCGCCTGGACATTCTGCATGTGGAGCTCATACAGGGTGCTGTCCACCTGCAGGTTACCCGCCTCATTTTTCTGTGCGGGGATCACCGACGTATTTTCACCGTCCAGGGAGATCACCGTGCGGGCGGCCAGGGTGGGCTTGGCACCCACCCCCACTTCCACGGTCTGGGTCTCCACCGTCAGGGTGGCCACATTTTTGACATAGGCAGCGATGCTGTCCGCCGTATTTTTAAGGGCATCTTTCAGTTCGGTTCCGGCCATGTTTTACTCCAGCTCCAGTTGTGAACGCCAGTGCTCCGCCATCGTGCGGATGTACTGATAGGCGACAGGTAGAATCATCACCGCCCCCAGAGGGGTCGTAGAAAGTGCAGAAATCCGTGCCGCCACGGTTGCGGTGGCGGCGAGCATCTTCAGGCGTAGACCCTTGTTCACCAGCGCGCGGTGGAGGTTGCGGCGGTGGTCGGCAAGGGAAGAGGCCGGGATCCCGGCAGCGATCACCGTGCGGGCATCCCCTCCCCAGCCTACCCAGGTGCTCACACCGGCCTCCGCAGGCAAACCTGTATGTAATACTACAAAATAAAGAATATCCTCGTCTATCCTCTTCAAAAAGCCATCAAATTCCGCGCGAACCTCCTCCCAGCGGATGTTCTTGACCGCCTCCTCCGGCTCGCGCAGCAGGGCCATCAGGTCCACCTCAGCCGGATTTGTATCCTCTCCTACAGAAAAGGAGAGGGCATCCGACCGGGAACGCAGCGCCAAGTAGTCCAACCGCCCCAAGGCCTGATCCAGCACCTGATCGAAGTCCAATCACTTCACCAGGGAGGTCAGGCTGGTGGCGGCGGACACCAGAGTTTTCATCAGCTCGGCCCGTGTCTCCTGCGCCTGCTTTACCATCTGCATGTGGATCTCACACACTTCTTTGTCCACCTCGCCGTCCTTCTGGGGAAGGCAGACCACGGTATCGCCATCCAGGGCCATTGGGCGGGGAGCCGCGGCGGCGGGC
>CAITDR010000537.1 GCA_903891165.1 uncultured Pseudomonadota bacterium | reverse complement strand
GAGGAGCAGGCGAAGATCGAAGCCCGCAAAGCGAGGATCGAGGCGCGGAGGCAGGAGAGCGACGCCCGCCGCCAGGACGCCAGCCCCTCTCCCGAACTCGCTGCGAGAATCGCTGAGGCCCAGGCCCGAGCCGCGGCGATGCGCCAGAAGCCCTAGATCGGGCGCGCGAGGAAGCTGCGGAGCCAGGGAATGGAGGAAAGTGGCTCGACCGGGCGTGGCGAGTGGTCGGTCTCCACAAAGACCACCAGTGCGTCGGCATGGTACTTTTTGTACAGGTTTACGTTGGAGGGCTCGTTGTCCAGGTAGATACGCACCTGACCGTAGGCCGCCAGCGTCTCCATGGCCTCCTCCTTGAAGGCGGTGTCCTCCATATCGGCACGGGGCTTGGTGAGCAGGCGCACCCCGGGCTCATCATAGGGAAAACCGAAGCGGCGCAGGGATTGTTCGGTTCCTTCGCGCATCTGGTGATCCCGGCCGGTGAGATAGATCACCTTCATCCCCGCCTCATAGACCCGGCGCACCAGCTCTGCCGCGCCGGGCATGGCGTGGTCGTAGCGCACATAGGCAGAGGTAAAAAAGCAGCTCTCCCAGTACTGGCGCAGTGCGGGGTAGTGAAGGGAGATGACATCGTCCGGTACCCCCGCCTTTTTCAGCGTGCGGGGAAAGGACCAGTCTTCAAAATCATGGATCTCCACTTTGTACAGCTCCCAGCAGTGGTAGAGGGAGGCATACTCGCGAATGATCTGCACCTGCCGCGGCCGATTGTCGAAGAGGCAGCCATCCAGGTCGAAAACGGCCAGCCCCCCTTCCCGCGCGGTGTCCAGAATCTGGACTAGGAGTGCACTATTTTCGGAGGAGTGGTGGAGGGGATCGTAGCCACGACTGCGGCGCATGGGCCATCCAGAATGAGGGGCTTCTATCCGCTCCCTCCCAAAAGAACACGGAAAAAGGACCTATGGCCCAAGCTCCGCGAGGATCTCCCGCACGGAGTCCGCGGCCTCAGAGCCGAGTTCCTCCAGCACAGCAAGGCTCTGCTCCAACAACAAACGCCCCTCCGGCCGCCCCGAGGCCACCTGAACCTGCCCGAGCATACCGGAGGCGACTGCCTCCTCATGGCGGAGACCGAGCTTGTGGTGCAGCTGTCGAGCGGCCTCAAAGCCACCTTCGGCCTCCTCCAGCTCTCCACGCGCAGCCATGCGGGTTGCCAACGAAAAATGAGCCGCCGCCAAGGCCTCTTCCTCCCCCAACACCTGTGCGGCTTGCACCAGCCGCCGCGCCGCCACCAGGGCACGCTCGGGCTGACCGGCCTCATCTGCCGCCACCTGCAGAAGCTGAAGCGCGGTGATCTCGCCCACCGTATGCCCCAAACTTGCCGCCGCACGCACCGCGTGATCCAGGCGAGAGAGGCCACTTTCCACCTCTCCCAAACGCAGCTCCACTTCTGCCAACTCCCGAAGCACAGCAAAACGCCCCTCCGGATCTTTCAAAAGCTCGCGTCCTACCAAGGCATCTTCCAGTGCCCGCCGGGCCTGTGGAAACTCGCCGGCCATGGCCAGCACCACCCCGATCTGCTGCTGGGCATCCACTTCTGCCGGGCGAAAATGCGCCTGCTTCGCCAGATCCAGACCCTGCTGAGCCTGCGCCAGTGCACGGGGATAGTCCCGACGCGCCATCCACAACGACGCGTAGAGCAGCGCGAGTGCGGAGCGTGCCCGCTCGGTCCCCGGACCGGTCAGCGAAAAAATAGCCCGTTGAATAAGGGCTTCTGCCAATCCATCCTGACCCTGCTGTAGGTGTAGCTGCGCCAGCTGATGCAGGGCGTGGGCGTGGCCCTCCCGATCGCCGTGGCGCTCCTGTACCTCGACCTGGCGCTCCATCGCCCGCTGGGCACCCGGCAGATCCCCCACCCGCAATGCCAACTCAAAGCGCTCCTGCAATAGCGATGCAACGCCTTCCAAGTCACCGGTACTTTCGCGCAGAGGAAGTGCAGCTTCCAGATGATTGATCGCCTCTTCGAACTCGCCTGCACTTACGGCGAGAATCCCCAACAATTGCAAGGCCGCCGCCGCCCCGGTGCGGTCGGATGCGGCGGAGAAGGCTTCGAGAGCCTCCATCGCCGCAGCACGGGCCGCCCCAGAGTCTCCGCTTTGAAAGCGGGTAAGAGCAAGGTGAAGCCGCTGGGCGCCGATCCCCGGGTCAGACATGGACTCTCCAACCGCTCTTCTAACCGTCGGCTCCGCCGGGGGCCGGTGTGCCGGGCTACCTCCTCATCGGGAATGCCCTTCGTCAGCAGGAAGCCAACCGGTTAGTTTTCGGAGCATGAGTCCTGAACAAAAAATGGCGGAGATCCTGACCACGCTGGGCTACACCCAGGATCCCGAGTGCCGGGACACCGCGCGCCGGGTGACCGAGCTGCTGCAGAGCTGGGCGCCCGCAGGCAGCCCTCCGAAGCTGGAGGCCTGCGACTACCGCGGGATGTCCCCGATTGTCCTGCGGGATCTTCGCTTTTACTCGCTCTGCGCCCACCACCTCCTGCCCTTTTTCGGGAGCTGTGATGTGGTGCATCGCCCCGAAGGCGTAATCGCTGGCCTGGGCTATTTTCCCAAGGTACTCCAGCATTTTTCGCACCGCACACAGGTGCAAGAGCGCCTGTGCGAGCAGGTGGGTCTGCACCTGCACGAGAGCCTGGGCGGCAGCTTCCTGGTGCGGATGCGCGCTCGTCATTTGTGCATGGAGATGCGCGGGACCGGAAATGGCGCGGAGGTCGAGACTTTTTTTACACGCGGCCCGCATAGTAAAGACCTGATGGACTACCTGCGTTGATCCGCATCGTCGATGCCCGCCATGCCCCCGGCGGTTTTCTGGTTCTCGACCATTTTTCGCTCAGCCTGGAGCTGGGCAGCATCACCGCACTTGTGGGTCCATCAGGCTGCGGAAAGTCAAGTCTTCTTCGGGTTATTGCCGGCCTGCGCACGCTGGACAGCGGCCGGGTAGAGGGTGTACCCCTTGCAAAGGCATTTGTGTTCCAAGATGCCGCACTACTGCCCTGGCGTACAGCACGCGAAAACGTGGCTCTCCTCGAAAAATTTATGCCCATCGGCAGTCCAGAGGACGCACTGGCCCGGGTGGGGTTGGCCGACCACGCAGATAAGCTCCCGGCGCAGCTTTCGGGGGGGCAGAAGATGCGGGTGTCCCTGGCCCGGGTGCTGGTGGCCCGTCCGGAGCTGGTGTTGTTGGATGAGGCCTTCGGCGCCTTGGATGGCCTGACCCGACGCTCAGTGCAGCGCGTTTTTACCAAGTTGGCCGAGCAGAATCACTGGACTGTAGTCATGGTTACACATGAGCCCGAGGACGCGATGCTTCTCGCCGATCGGGTGCTGGTGGTGGACGGCCCCACGCTGCGGGTGCGTGCGGATCGGCCGGTCCTGGCGCAGCGGCCGCGCAACATTCCCGATGCCGAGGTGCTGGACCTGGAGGATATTCCTTCTAAAAGTCCCGTTGAAGGTCCCGATCCGCTGGACGGAGCGGTGGCAACCTTGGCACCGCGCGGGGTTGCCAGGGCCACCGCGCTCCCCAGACCCGCCACGCCGAAAAAAGCCCAAAAATCCTGGTGGATCACGCTGATTTCTGTCGGTGTTGGCCTGCTCCTGTGGGCAGCGGTCGCACAGCGGGTGGGTCCCCTCCTGCTGGCCGCGCCGATAGACGTGGGGCGGGTGCTCTGGGAGCAGTGGCAACGTCTGGGAGAGGCGACCCTTCAGACCTTACAATCGGCCTTGCTGGGTCTGTTTTTTGCGACCACCGCGGGCGTGGGGACGGCGGTGATCGGCTGGCGCAGCCGCCTCGCACGGCAGGCGCTGGCGCCCTACCTGAGCCTGATCCAGGTGATTCCCATCGTGGCGATTGCACCGCTGCTGGTGGTGTGGCTGGGCTATGGATCTTCGGTGGCGTTGGTTACTGCAAGTATTGCCAGCTTCTACCCTATCTATGCGGCAACCGCCACCGGGCTGGTAGCGCCATCGGTGGAGCAGGTGGACCTGCTGCGACTCTACGGCGCCAGTCGGAGGCAGGAGCTGTGGTACCTGCGTTTTCCTGCCGCGCTTCCTGCACTTTTCTCCGGTTTGCGCACCGCGGCAGGACTGTCGGTGATCGGCACGATTGTAGGGGAATTTGTGGCCAGCAACGGCCTTCCTCCCACGCTGGGCTTTCTGGTGATCTCCGGGGCGCGCGCCGCCCGCACCGACCTCTCCTTCGCCGCCGTCGTCTGCGCCGGGGGGCTGGCGATGATCTTCTCCTACCTGCTCAGGGTGATGGAGCGCCGGGCCATTGGAAAGTGGTATGGGGCTTAGGTAGCCACCAAACAATCACGCAAATCTGCAGGAGTAAAAGCGGGTAAAGAGCAGGTATGGCCTCTACAGACCCAGGCGGTCGGGCGGGCGGCGCTACGTCCCTGACGCGCCGGGTGCTCCGGTGCCAGGGCCTCCAGACGTAGAATCAGGCGGTCCAAGCCCGGCATTTCTGCGGCCACTCGCTCCAGTGCCTCCGTCCCCTCCCCGCCCAAAACCACCTCCTCCCAGCCCGACCGAAGTGTATCCAGCACCGAGAGCAGGCTACCTGCTCCGTAGGGATTGGAGCCCAAACGCTCGGAATGGAGGGAGAGGCAGTCGTGAACCAGTTGATGGTAGCGGCCCTCGCCGCTGTGGGCATAGAGCCGGAGGAGGAAGCTGCATGCAAGTCCCGTGCCAGAGGGCACCGCCGAGTCGTGATCGTCGCGCGGCCGGAGCACCAGATTCTCCGCACCCCGTGGTGTCTGGTACCATCCCCCCTCCCCCCAAAAGCGACCTTCCAGCTCCATCGCCACCGCAAAGGCCGCATCCAGGTAGCGATGCTCGCCCGTCAATTCCGCAACCCGGAGGAGGGCTTCGCCGAAGGCCCCGTGATCGTCCAGTAGCCCGGGGCCCTTCACCTGCCCCCCGCACAGGCTGTGCTGAAGTTGCCGCCCCACAAATTCGCCACCAATTTGCGGAGTATCGACCCCCTGCTCCCTTTCGGGGCCGTGCTGCAGCGTCTTCTCGACCACCAGAAGCTGCAAAAGGCTGTCTGTGGTGCGTATTGCCGCATCCCGAAAACGCGGATAACCTGTAGCAAGATAGCCTTCTACCAGTGCAATCACCGTAAGTGCATTCCAACTCACCAGATGTTTGTCATCCCGGAGGGGCTGAGCACGTTGATCCCGGACGCCCCGCAAACGCAGGCGCATGACCTCCAACTTCGCGCGAAGATCCTCCCCCTTCAGCCCCGATCGACGCTCCAGCTCCGACCAGGGCAGCTTCCGGCGGAGGATGTTCTTCCCCTCCCAATTCCCCGATGGGCTGACATCCCAGGCCCAGGCGGCCAATTCGGCATCTTCCCCGAGGACATCGACCAGCTGCTCCAGGGTCCAGACAAAGGAACGCCCCTCCTCCCCCTCCGCGTCGGCGTCGGTAGCCGCGTAAAAGAGCCCTTCAGGACTGCACATCTCCCGAAGGAGGTAGTCCAGCACATCGGTGGCCACCGAAAGTAAGCCGGGATCGCGGGTGCGTCGCCAGGCTGCCACGTAGAGAGGCACCAGGAGTGCATTATCATAGAGCATTTTTTCAAAATGGGGAACCAGCCACTCCGCATCGGTGGAGTAGCGGTGGAAACCTCCGGCCAGGTGATCGTAGATGCCACCCGCCGCCATTTTCCGGAGTGTCAGCAGAACCGCCTCAGAAAATCGAGGATCGTTGCTGCGTTCGGCCCGGCGCCAGAGGGTCCACAGGTTGGTCGGGCTGGGAAACTTCGGTGCTCCCCGGAAGCCCCCCTCCACCGGGTCCATCCGGTCCAAAAGAAACTCAGCACCCGCAGCCACCTCCTCCTCCCCCGGAAGTTCCCCACCTTCTCCACCCGCAAAATGCTCGGCCAGGGCGTCTTTGATCGCACCCGCGCTACGTTCCACCTCCACCCGCTGCTCGCGCCAGACCCGATCCACGTGGGCCAGAAGCTGCGAGAAGGAGGGAAGGTTGTGGCGCGGCCGATCCGGAAAGTAGGTGCCGGTCAAAAAAGGGCGTCCATCCGGCGTCAGAAAGGCAGTCAGCGGCCAGCCCCCGGAACGACGCTGTAGCTGCACCGCACTCTGGTAGATATTGTCAATATCTGGCCTCTCTTCTCGATCTACCTTGATATTTACAAATCCCTGGTTCATCAGTGCAGCGGTGGCCGGATCCTCGAAGGACTCGCGCTCCATCACATGGCACCAGTGGCACGCCGAGTAACCCACCGAGAGAAGAATAGGTTTATCTTCTTCTTTTGCCCTTCTCAGTGCCTCTTCTCCCCAGGGATACCAATCCACCGGGTTGTGGGCATGCTGCAGCAGGTAGGGGCTCTTTTCGGCGGCGAGGCGGTTGGACATGAAGCAGACCCGGAGGAAGCCTCACATCTTGACGCAAACCGCCGTGCCGACCACCTGTACCGGATAGGATGGTACCAGGGCATACGGATTGGTCTTGCATGCCCCATCGCGGACATCAAAAGTCCAGCCGTGGTAGGGGCAGGAGACGATGTGGCCGTCCAGGGTCCCCTCTCCGAGCGGCCCATCTGCATGGGGGCACTTGTTGGAGATGGCAAAATACTCGTTGCCGACCCGTGCCACCGCAATCGCAGTGCCGCCGATGATCACCTCGATAATTTTCCCAGGTTCCAGCGCATCCTTATGCAGCACAACCTCGTAGCCGGCCGGCGGAGTCACGTCGCGCGGGGCCTCCTTGTTGAGACGTAGCGCCTTCTCGGCCGGCTCATGGGTGGGAGAGTTCGGCGGCGGAGGCGTCGATCCCTTCTCCCCGGTCGAGGGACTGCCTTCAGAAGTCGCCTTCGTCAAACCCAGGATCCCCCGGAGCTGTGCACGGAGGCCGTTCGGACGTCCCACCAGCAGCGTCTTGAGCAGGCCCACCTTTCCTCCACGATGTTGAGCAGGTATCTCGGTTCGGTGGCTCCCGCCACGGCGCGGGCAGGATACATTCGGCATTCGTCGGTACCGATAGCCTGGGTACCCGTACAGGAGAGCCGATGCCCGCAACGGTAGCCGTGATGCTGATGACCGAAAAGCCACCGCGCATCGTGGAAGGTGTGGTGTTAGAACAGGCTTCCGACCAGTTGGAGCTTGCTCTTCCCGAAGGAAGCCCGATGCCCCGACCCGGCGCTATGCTGGTGCTGGAGTTCCCCGGGAGTGATCAGCCGCGTGAGATGGCCACGGTCCTGAGCGTGGAAGGCCAGAAACTCCGCGCAAGGGTTCGCATCAAACATCAGGATCAGCGCGATGCCGCCCGATTGTATGCTGGCATACATCTGAACTACTGCGTGATCCCCGCCGGTCAGCCCCTGGACAGTGCCGGATGGATGGCCGGTGGAGCGGCGCCCGGCACACTGTTTCGGCCCGATCCCTACATGAACTTCTCGTTAACCGGCTTGCAATTTGAGGATATAGAGCGTTGTGCTGGCGGCGACAACATCCTCTTTACATTACAGCTACCCAAAAAATCGACCCTCTGGCGCGGGGTTGGGAAGGTGGTGCGGATCGGAGTGATCCCCAAAGGGGAGCGGGAGTCCGAAAGCCAGGCCACCCACCGCATCGCCATGCAATTCACTGAGCTACCCGAAGAAGCCCGTTCAGCTCTGCTCGATCTGACAGAGCGCATGCAGAACAACTGGCTGAGGAACACCCTCCCATGATCCGTGATCGCCTCAAAAACGCCGCCCGCAAGGCGATGCTCAAAGTCTTCAAGATGGAGTTTGACGCCCAGGAAACGGCGGGCCCGCCCGACGCGGATCCCAAAATGGACGCGGCCACGCAGGCCAGCTACATGCCGCCCATCGTCCAGGGTTCCGGCGATACCCCAGGTCCAAACCACAAAACCGACATCGGACGCACTTGGCTGGCCGCTCAGGTGGCCTCGGGGGCTGGGCCGGTGCTGGTAGACCTGCGCCCGCCGCCGGAGGTGGTGGCGGGTATGCTGCCGGGCGCCTTCCTGCTCCCCGGGCAACAACTTAAGAAAAACCTGCACCTGATGCCCGATAAGTCCGAGCGTGTGGTGATCTACGATCAGATCGGCGGGGAGGACTCCGACCAGCTCGCGGGCTGGCTGCGGGATCAGGGCTGGGAGATGGCCCGGCGGCTTCGTGGTGGCTACGCCGAATGGGTCGAATACGACGAGCCCATCGAGCTGCCTCAGCCGCCGGCGGGCGCGCGGCACCACCTCGGGGTGCCCGTGGAGGATGCCAAAGGTAGGCGTGGGAGTGTGCAAAAAGTGACGGTAGAGGGCGGAAAAGCACAGTACCTTGTGCTTCTGGACAGCGGGGAGCTGGTGGGTCCGCTGTGGGAGTCCGACCTTCGGAGCTAGGGTGCCTACAAAAAAGATGCTGGGGTGGCTGGTTTTTATGGGGTGGCTGGGCAATGCTCAGGCCGCCCCGGGCACCTTTTTGCCCTTGCCGCCCACCGCACCGCCGGGAAGGGTGGCGGAGGCCCCCGCCGATCTGGTGCAGGCGGCCATCGACCGGCAGACCCAGGGCGATATCTCGGCGGCGATCCGCTACTATGAGCTGTTTGTCGGTGGCAAAAAGGGAGATGGCCGGCTGCGCGCCGCCGCATGGATCGCACTGGGGCACCTCTATGAGAGCCGGGAAGACTACAACCTGGCCGCCAATGCCTATAGTCGGGCAAGAAGCTCGGGAACGCCGGTGGCCCCCTGGGGAGCCTGGCACCTCGCACGCGCCGAACAACTGCGCGGGAACCACAACACCGCCGCAGGGATCTGCGCTTCCTACGAGCAGAAGTATCCAAAGGGACCGCATATCCAAGACTGCTTGGTGCTGATGGGCGATGCCTATGCAGCAGCCGGGCAAAGGGGGGCAGCGGCCGCCGCCTATCAAAAATGGCTGGACACTCACCCTGACTCGCCGCTCCAGGAAACAATCCGCCTTCGACTTACTCTTTCGGCATCCAGGAACGATCCAAAAGGAAGTGTGGCGGCACTCCAGGAGCTGCTGGTCTCACACAGCTACCACTCCACTGGCCTCGGCGCTGCTCAGCGGCTGGCCGAGCTGGCCGCTGCGGGGATCGATACCACTGAGCCCAGCAGTGATGCCTGGCTCTGTCGTATCGCCTTGGAGCGCAAACGTTGTGGCTTTGAGACGGAGGCATGGCAACGCTACCAGGAGATCCAGGCGAGAGCCGCACAGAATCCTGAACTGGAAGCCTGGCTGGAGCAGCACGAGGACGACTTCCTGTGGGGCACAAAGCAGTACCAGTCGTTGGCCAGCAGCATGCAGGCGCAGTTGGAGGCAAAGCCGGATGCCTCCGTGGCCTGGCAGCGCTACCGGGCACTGGTGAAGGGCGGGATGTGGAAGGAAGCTGCCCAACAATTGCTGGATGGCGCAAAATCATATGGGGGGCGTTTTTCCGGCGCGAAGGTAGAGACTGCCCGAGCACTGCTGCTGGCCGGACGCTACGCCGAGGCCAAAGATCGCTGGGTGGCCATCGGCGGGAAAGAGGGTCGTTGGTTGGCCGCCTATGCCAGCTTTCGTGCGGGAGATCTGCCCGATGCACTCGGCCGTTTTGATGCGATTATCCAGAGTGGTGCCGACGAGGCTCTGGCCGCCCGGTACTACCGGGCCCGGACCCTGGAGGGGCTGGGTCGGAAGGACGAGGCGGAGGCCG
>CAITDR010000536.1 GCA_903891165.1 uncultured Pseudomonadota bacterium | reverse complement strand
CCGGTGGTGACCACGCCGGTAGTGGCCGAACCGGAGCCCGCCCCCGAAGTGGCAGCACAGCCGGCCCCGGCCCCCGCCGAAGATGCGACGGCCATCGGCGGGGAGGAGGAGATCCCCGAGGTACATCCTGATCCAATGCCGGATACCCCTCCCGAGCACCCCCAGCACAAACAGCTCATGGAAGCCGTACAAAAGGTGGTGGACGCCTATGTGGACGCCGAAGTCCCTCCCGCGGTGGAGAAGCTGAAAACCCTGGTAGAAACCCACGCCTACGACCGGGTGCGGGGCGAGATCACCCAGATCTGGTCTGAGCTCTTGAAGTTCCACCAGAAGAAAGGCGTGCGCCTGCCTCACCAGGTGACGCCCACCTTCAACACCATCAATTCCATCGTCAAGAAGATGTAGGAGGCGGGCGCTCGTGTCCTTTCGAGCGGCCCCTCCCCCCAAGCTGGTGTAGAATACGGCGCCGGTGGCCTCCACCGCGCCCTATCACCCGAGGAATCGCATGTCATCGCTGCTGGCCCTCACGATATTGGGATGTAGTCCCTACGAGATCTTCCTGGTCTCGGGCGCGGAGCAGGTAGGCTTCACCAACAACGCCGACATCCTGTTTGTGGTCGACAATTCAAGTTCGATGACGGATGAGGCGGAGGCGCTGGCGCTGAACTTCAATACCTTCATCGGCCAGCTGACCAGC
Source organism: uncultured Pseudomonadota bacterium (assembly GCA_903891165.1). Lineage (GTDB taxonomy): Bacteria > Myxococcota_A > UBA796 > UBA796 > SXON01 > CAITDR01. The sequence goes on along the minus strand of CAITDR010000536.1, from coordinate 1,126 downwards.
TCGGAGTCCGGATCCAACGTGCCCCGGGAGACGCTGAGCGACGCGGTCTCCAACTACCTCCGCGAGACGGGCGACGTCGGCCTCTTCATCGACTACCAGCTCGGCATCACGACAACGTCTGTGGACTATACGGCCGGAGAAACTGCGAATATCGACCCGGGTGAGGCCGGCTCGCTCGCGGGAAGCCCCCAGGTGCTCAAGCGCCTGGACAGCAATGTCTCTGCCACCTTCCAGCGCAGTCTGCTCTGCGAGGCCACCTGCTGGAACCCCACGCTGGTCCCCTCCGACCCCACCTTCTCCTGTCCCAGCGATCCCGAAGCCGAAGTGGATCCGGGCGGCGAAGTTACCAAAGAATTTTTGGATTGTGTGTGTGGTGCCAGCGAGTGGAAAAACCACTGCGGAGCCGGCAACGAAACGCCCATCGAAGGGGCCTGGCTGGCCATGTGCCGCGCTCTGGAGAATCCGCCGGACGAGTGCTTCTCCTACGAGGACCCCGAGACCGGTGACACCATCCCCACTCAGCTGACCCAGGGAGATGCAGGGAGCAACGACGGCTTTCTGCGGGAAGACGCCATCACCCTGGTGGTCATTGTCACCGACGAAGGCGACGGCTCCGAGCGTATCCTCGCGGGAGAATCCGAGCTGGATGCCTATGAAAAGCTCTTCTCGCGTATGCCCAACCCGGTGCGCTTCGCCATCGTCGGGCCGCCCTACCATGATCGGCAGCTTATCTGCAACTCCGGCGGCGCCGTACCGTGGGGTGTGGACCGCTACGCGCAGCTGATTGCCAAGTTCGGTGGCGCCTACATCGACATCGAGGCCGAGGATGCCAACGGGGTCTGCACCGGCACGGACTTCTCCGAGAACCTGAAAGCCATCGGAAACCTGCTCAACCAGCTCTCCACCGTCTTCCCACTCGCTGTAGTCCCGGATACCGATACCATCGAAGCCTTTGTCGATGGACAGGCGATCATGGAGTCGGACATCGTCAGCGGCACCATCGAAGGTGGCGACGCGGAATACAGCACGGGCTGGTCCTATGATCCCGCCTACAACGCCGTGGCTTTCCATGGTGATGCCGTCCCCGACTTCAACGCCGACGTGCGCATCTACTATCGCCCGGTGG
>CAITDR010000535.1 GCA_903891165.1 uncultured Pseudomonadota bacterium | reverse complement strand
TCTACCGTGATGGTTCGCGATCCACCTTGGAGATCCAACAAGTCCAGTGTGCCGCCGGTGCTGGTGGCACCCCGGGAGGCCCCGTCGATGCGGACGCTGGCGCCCTCCACCGGAACCCCATGGATATCGAGCAGCTCCAGGTGTAGATCGGTCTCTCCTCCCTCGGCTATCGGCAACACGGCGTCCAGATCGGCCGGGCGGTAGCGGTCCACCGCCAGCGAGACGGTGCGGCGCTGGCTCTCCCGACCCGGGGCCGCCAGATCCACCTGAAAGAGGCCGGGACTCAGCTCCAGGCTCAGCTCGCCATCGTCACCGGTACTCAACGGACTTGTTTGTCCGGTAACAGTAACGGTGGCGTCCAGGGGAGCTCCCTGCTCGTCACGCACATGGATCCGCAGCTCGTAGGGGTTCTGTGTGGGCAGCTCGGGCAAGGGTAGGGGCAAAGGTTCGGGCGGAGGAGCTTTCTTTTTCGCCGCCGCCCAGCCCAAGCGCAGATAGGCACGGCTGGCCGCCGCCCCCGGTGCCGCCAGCACCGCGCGACCACCCGCGAGGCTCAGGCTGAAGCCATTGGGCAGAGAAATCCCAGCACGAAGCAGCACTTCCGTGGGAGCATCGCTGAGGTAGCGGATAGAGGGGCTGCTATTGGCCTCGACCCCAAGCCCCAACCAGGGGCGCGGCACCCAGCCCACCGAGGCCGCCAGACGCAGGCTGTTGGTGCGATCGAAGTCCACGTCGATCTCGGAGCTGACCTCCGGGTCACGTGCGGCCTGAAAGCCCAGGTTCAAGGCCCACTGAAAGGGACCACGCGCCATACCCACCCACAACAATGTACTGCCTGCGATCCCCTGTGCGCCCAGATAGCGCCCCTCAGCGCCGGAAGGAAGCACCAGCTCCGGCACCAGACCTACACCCAACCCCCCAGGTCCATCCGGCAGAAAAGCCACAGGTACTGAGAGGCGGAAGTCTCCGGTGGCCGGTCCATCGCGGCCATCTTCATTGTTGCTGGTGAGAAACAATGGCATATCAAAGGCAACGCCCACATAGCGCCCAAAGGGGATCTTCCCCACCACTGACACACCAAAAACATCGTCCAGAATAGGAATATCCTGGGTACTGTCACCCGTCTGGATACGACGCACCACCAGCCCGTCCCCCCACTCCAGAGCCGTTCCCACGGCCACGGTGGAGAGGGTGTCGGGGGTCCAGACGGTGAGCGGCTCGGCGGGCTGGTCTCCAGCGGGGGGCACCAAAGGGGGGCCATGAAGATCCAGGGCAAAGGCCAGAGAACAGAGGCTGATCAATCCTTCCTCCGCCTCAACATGGCCAGACCCAGCAGCCAGAAGGCCCCGGTGCCCGTCCCGGCACTGCTGCAGCCACAGACCGCCCCCACGAGGCTGGAGCTGGTGTCCAGACCATCACAGTCCTGATCTTCGCCGTCGTTGAAGATCTCGGGGCCACCCAGCTTCGGATCGTCGTCGTTGCAGTCGTCACTGGCGAGGATGCCATCGCCATCGTTATCGATGGAAGAATCTTCGCTAGGACCGGAGTCGCTGTCCTCTCCACCGCTGTCTTCGGGCCTTCCTTCACCCTGGTTGAAAAAGGCGCCGATATCCGTCAGGCCATCGGGATCGCCATCGGCGTCGTCACGCAGGCCGGTATTGATCAGGGGAGAGCCATAAAAGGGGATGGGTTCGCTGCCGCACCGAGAAGGAACGTAGCCCGTAAAGACAGGTTCCCCGTGAAGCAATTCCCTTCTATCCGACCCGAAGAGCGATCTTTGTGACCCGATACCAGGCCATTGTTCCGTTCCCGGAATTTGCCGTCGGCATTTGCGCGACTGGCGAAGAAGTGACACATATTGCCTATCTGCACCCCTGCG
>CAITDR010000534.1 GCA_903891165.1 uncultured Pseudomonadota bacterium | reverse complement strand
GTTCTTGGCCTTAACGGGGTATCTTCGAATCGTAGGGCTATGGCGTTCTTTAATCGCGGAGCGGCCTACGGACGCATGGGGGAACACCAGCGGGCAATCGACGGCTACACCGCTGCCATCGACCTCCTCAGCGAAACCCCCGAACAGATGGCCGACGCGCTCTTCAATCGGGGGGGCACTTACGAAGAAATGGGGGAACATCAGCGGGCAATCGACGACTACACGGCTCTCATCGGCCTCCACGGCGCAACTGCCGAACAGATGGCCGACGCACTCATCAACCGGGGGGGCACCCATGGAGAAATTGGGGAGTACCAGCGGGCAATCGACGACTACACGGCCCTCATCGGCCTCCATGGCGCAACAATCGAGCAGATTGCCATGGCGCACTTCAATCGAGGGGTCACCTACGGAGAAAGAGGGGAACACCGGCGGGCCATGGACGATTACACCGCAGTCATCGACATGCTCGGCGCAGCTTCAGAGCAGGTGGCCGACGCACTCATCAATCGGGGGGGCACCTACGGACACATTGGGGAACACCAGCAGGCGGTGGGCGACTTCACCGCCGTCATCGATCTTCACAGTGCAGCTCCCGAACAAGTGGCTAAAGCGCACTTCAATCGAGGGGTCTCGTGGGGAGAGATGGGAGACCATCAGCGAGCCGCCGCCGACTTCACTACGTTCATAGGCTTCCCAGGTGCAAATCGTAACGACATTGCCGCTGTGCTTTTCTATCGGGGGGTTGCCCTTGTTCATCTCGAACAACTACAACTCGCCGTCCAAGATTTTCGAGCCGCCCTCGCACATCCCGGTGTTTCTCCTCAAAAAGTGACCGAGGTCCGTCTTTTCATGGTTGAAATTCAATGCTCGGAAGGCCGCTGGGTAGAGAGCTTCGCTGAGCTGGACCAAATACTCAAGAATGCCGCCGAACTTTCCACCCCGGCGGACGCTACCGATCTTATTCAAACCCTATTTGAAGCCGGTCTGACCGCAGAAAACCGCAGCCTCTACATCCAAAAACTTGGCTCCGCCTACGCCCAGCACGGGCTGCTACCAGCTCTGGGCGACAGCCTGCTCCGCCACGTCGGAAATCTCTACCAAAAGGGCCCACCCTTCCCCTCATCCGACAACCTGGAGCAGTGGGCGCAGGGCTGGGAGGCTTTTGCAGCACAAACCCCGGAGTTTGCCGTGGGAATTCGCCTGTTCCGTACCGCCATCAAGGTGCTGCGGACGAAAGACCTGGAGCTGCTGTTGGATCTGGTGGCCACGGAGCGGGAGATCGTGCGGCAGGCGCTGGGGTTGACCGCAGACTGAGCTTGGGCACCCCGACTTTTTGAACTCTATCCACGTCGACAGAGTTGAAAAACTCACCCTGCCTTCCCTCCCCCCTCCCGACCTTTCTTCTGGTTCTGAGCACTCTTTACGCCCGCTACCGCTCCACCCACAGCCGCCAGCCCCATCAGCCCCAGGGCGGCGGCTCCGAGGGCGGCGGCGGCCACCACGATGTCGCTGCCGCTGTTGGCCGGCTTTGTGGGGGGCGCCGGCGCTTTGGCCGTTGGGCTCGGTGGCGCGGGCGGTGCCGCAGGGGCAGCGGGTTTGGGAGGAGGGGGTACGGCCTGTTTGGGAGCCACGGCTTTGGGGGGCGGCGGAGATACCCCCACTTTTGCCGGCTCCGGCGCCCGGCGGGGGGCAACCAGCGCCTGCAAGGCCTGCTCCCCATCTTTGCCCGCTGTGGGAATCACCAAGGTCCCATCCGCCAGATCAAAGGAATCCCCCAACCCCCGCACCTGTCGCTCGCTGGCCGAAAAATCCCTCAAGATCCCCAGCACTTCTTCCCGCCGCCGCCCCGGCAGCACTGCAATAAACCACCGTTTTCCGGGCACCTGCATGTGCTCCGCCAGCACCAGCGCCACCCCGGGGTACTTGCTGTTCATACAGGATATCACCTGCCAGTCCTTCCCAAAAAATTCGCCGGGCATCAGCATACAGTCCAACTTTTCCGCCGCCTGCATGGCCCTTAAAAACTCTTGAGCGCGCGGAAAACGCAGCGCCGGTGTCTCCTGGGTGGCCCGACGCCACACCGACCGCAGCTTGTCCGGCAATTTTGTGGCCTGCACCTTGGGATCTACCGAACCCGAGTACATCCAGCCCAACAGCCGGCCTGCCGCGTACACATCTGCTGATGGCTCTACGTTCAAGCCCAACAATTGCTCGGGCGCCGCCCATGCCGTGGTCCCCAGCACCTCCCCCTTCCGCGTGGCGCGGGTGGCGTCCGCCTGCAGGGCGATGCCCAGATCCACCAGCGCCACCGAGCGGTCAGCACGCAAAAGGATATTTCCCGGCTTCAGATCCCGGTGGACGATCCCCTGTGCATGGAGTTGCTCCAGGCCCGCCAGAACCTGTCCCATCCACTTCAAGGCCTGATCCGGGGTTGCCGGTGGGCCCGCCTTGCCCAGATCTCCCCCTTCGATGTACTCCATCGCCAGGTACAGCCCCACCACCGGATCCTCTTCGCAGTCGTAGACCCGTGCCACATGGGGGCTTTGCAGCTGCTTCATCAGCCGGAATTCCCGCTTCAGCCGGCTCCGCAGCGCTTCGTCCCGGGCCACCAGCGGATCCAGCACTTTGACGGCGACCTGCCCGTTCGGGCCTTTTGCACGAAAAACCCGACCCGTGGCCCCCGCTCCGAGGGCAGCTTCGATGGTGTAGGGGCCGATCTGCCGAGGATTTTCCACGCTGGGATGGGCAAGATCGCGCGGGTTGAGCAGTGCGGGAAGGCGGAGGGAGCGATCCAGCCATTTTTCGACGTCGGCGCGGTTTTTCAGGTGATGGGCGGTGGGGGCATCCTCCGCATCGGCCGAAGGTCCACGCCAAGCCGGACCCTGGCTGTCCATGCCGGTCAAGACCAACAGGTCAGGGATTCCCGAGCTTCCCACATTGGTCAGGGCAATAAAGGGCATCAGTGTCAAGACATCGCCCTGTTCCCCCACCAGAAAGGGCATGTGTGCAGGGATTCCCCTCAGCGCGCGAAGATCGAGGCTTTCTGGCTCCTGGCCGCGCAGGCGTACCACCTGCACCTGATCCATGCCGCCTGGCAGGGTCTGCTCCCGCAAAATGGCATGAAAAGTGTGGTTTTTCAGGCAGTGGCTGGCCTGACGAAGGATATGGAACAGCCCCTCACTTTCGCCCAGAGCCGCCGCTGCGGGGATCTTGTGGTGGGCCTCGTCGTTGCGCAGGGTGATCAACCGATCCAAGGCGGGATATGCCTCGGTGGGACGCCCATCCGGAGTGGCCAGCACCAGCGGGTAGCCCTGCGCCACCCGGCCAGGGGCACGCACCAGTTCCTTGGACAGCGCCCAGGCGGCCTGCGCCCAATCTCCCAGGCTTGGCCGGTCTAATTTCTGGAGCAGGATCTGGAGCTGCGGGGGCCGGGGGAGCCCCAATCCCGCTGCGTCGGCCGCCATCACCCCCACCAGCACCTGAAGCAGCCGATCCAGGAAGATCACCCGACGTTTCCACTGCGCCGGGGCTTCGCCAAAGCCGGAGAATGCGGCCTTATGTGACTCCGTCAGCAGCGGGGGAAGATCATCCCGAAAAGTGCGGTCACCGGTGGACAAGGTTCAGCTCCTGCCACATTGTGGATCAGGACAAACATCCCGTCCAGCGGTCGCCGTGAAATGTGTCCCCGGATCGCACAACAACGTGTACAGATCGGGAAGAGCGCGCCGCATGCCCGTGTACCCGGGGTGCAAAAAAAGTCTCGGAGTGCTGTCCGCTCCCTCGGGGGGTGGGGCGTCTGGAGACTATGAGCCTCGCCCATCCCGCTGTGTCCCGCCACCCGACCCTCCCTGCAGATCGCTCGACGGAAAGCCACCGTTTGATCCTGCTTTCCCTGGACTGGATCCGGAGCAAAGATCCACGTACTACCCTGGGAACAGCCTCTTTGCAGGCCCGCCTCGCGACCGTTGCCGGTCTGGAGCTGCTGCCCTTGGCCCGGAACGTCAACGTGCCCAACTTTGACCGGGCGGAGCTGCTGAGGACCCTTTTGGCGGTATGTTCTCCCGCCGACGATCTGGCCATCGGCGTGTACATCTGGAATGAGCCCATCGTGCAGTGGCTGCTCCCGGCGCTGCGAAAGGCGGGATTTTTGGGGAGGATCATCCTGGGTGGGCCGCAGATTACCCACGCGCCGGTGGGGGTGCTCCAAGCATACCCGCATGCGGATGTGGGCGTGCGCGGCTACGGGGAAGATGCCCTGGTCGCGATCCTGACGCGGCCGGACTGGGCTTCCCTCCCGGGGGTGATCCTCCAGGGTGGCCCAGACAGTCTGGCGCCGGCAACGACCGACCTTACGACGCTCCCCTCCCCGATCCTGAGCGGCGCGGTCCCTGTTGGCCCCTTCATGCGCTGGGAGACTCAGCGTGGCTGTATCTACGCCTGTACTTTTTGTCAGCACCGGGAGAACGATGTGCGGGCACGCCCGAAGGTCCTGGCGCCCCAGCGGATTCTGGCAGAGGTGGACGCGCTGGTGGCGGGGGGTGCCACCGACATTGCCGTCCTTGATCCTATCTTCCACACCAACCCAGCGGCAGTGGAGATCCTCCAGCGTTTTGCCGCCCGGGGCTATCGGGGTCGACTGTCGCTCCAGTCCCGCTTTGAGCTGATCGACACCCCCTTTCTCGACGCCTGCGCGCCCCTAAATGTCCGCCTGGAATTTGGACTTCAGACCGTCCACCGAGCGGAGATGAAAGCGATCCGCCGCATGAACGACTTGAAGGCGGCGGATCGGGTCATCGCCCAGCTCCATACACACCGGATCCCTTTTGAGGTCTCGCTGATCTATGGTTTGCCCGAACAGACGCTGCAGTCTTTCCAGCAGAGTGTAGAGTGGTGCTTGGAACGGCGGGTTCCTGTGGTGCGGGCTTTTCCCCTGATGCTCCTCCGAGGGACGGGCCTGGATCTGGACCGCGACCGCTTTGGCCTGGTGGAGAACGACAGTCCAATTCCACTGGTAGTTCGAAGTCTTTCCTTCAACGAGGCGGATTGGCAGCAGATGTGTACAATTGCTGAGAATCTTGACGGCGCAACCCAAACCGTAGTGGAGAGTATGTGATGGCACAGTTTATTGTTCTTGAGGCGCTCGACGGAGTAGGGAAAACCACCCTGGCGCGGGATTTGGCGGCCCACCTTGGCGGAATCGCCCTGGATACACCGGGGACAGACTTACGCGCGGTGTCGACCCGGGTGCTGGACGCGCTGGGTCAGCACCAGACTGCGCGCGCCCTGTTCTATGCGGCCTCCGTTCTTTCGGCGGGGGAGCGAGCGCGAAAACTGGTTCTGGAAGGTACCACCGTCGTGATGGATCGGTACTGGTTGTCCACGCTCTCCTACGCACGCGCGCGAGGGGTGGACATCGATCTTACCGCCATCGAGGCGACTGTTTCCCGACCTGATCTGACGATCCTGGTAGGGCTGGAGGAAGAGGAGCGCCAGCGGCGCCTCCGGCTTCGGGGCTATACGGAGGCCGATCGGGAGACCCTGGAGCCAGGATTTCGAGCGTGTGTTCTGGCTGAAATGCGGACAAACCAGCGGTCAGAGGGACTCCGCCCCACCATCGAGGTGGACGTCACTGGTCTCCATCCGGCCGCCGCTGTGGACCACCTCCTGATGTGTATGAGGCTCCGCGACGTCGCCGCTCAATAAGGCCCACACCTCCGCCACTCCGAAAAATCTCCCTCCGCCGCCTGGTGCGCCAGGCCACAAATACCCGGTTCCATACCTCGTTTTTCCAACACAGATCCCACCTCACATAGCTCGGGAGGCGGCTGGGGATGGCGGGCCGCCGCACCCAACACGACCAGAAGGTGGATAACTTCCTGGTCTTTCCCCAGAATGTGTTCTCGAATCCATGCTCCCAGCTCTGCCGAAGGCCGTTGTAACAGCTGCTCCAGGATTTCCGCCGGCTGAGGCCAGTCCCGCCAGTCGGGCGCGAAATTAGCCGTAAGTTCCTCCTCTTTCTCTAAAAAATCTTCCCCGCAGCGTAGGGCGTAGAGGGAGAGGAAGCGGGCGGTGGCCGCACGTTGGCCGTCCGGCGCATCGCGCAGCGCTGCGCGGGCCTGCTGGATGCAGCGGCGTGCCTCGTCCAAGTCGCCCTTCCGACGGAGTACCTCCGCAAGATCCCCCAATGACCGCGCTTTTTCGTGGCGGACACGTGCCGATCCCAAGCAGACATCCCTGAGCAGCTGCTCAGCCCGATCCAGGTTCCCCGCCAACAACTCGATGCGGTGCAGGCTTCCGGCCACCTGGAGTGTCACCTCGCGCCAGCGGACATCCCTGGAAGATACCGCGTTCAACCGGCTGAGTGCTTCCTCCAGATCGGCACGCAACCACTCGGGGCGCCCCTGATCCAGCGCCGCGATCAGCAGATAGGCCAGCAGCTCCTCCTCCTCCCAGGCGGAGGGGGCGTCTTCCTCTCCCAAGGGTTTTTGTAGGAGCATCCTGCCCTGGGACAAATCTGTGGCCGCAGCGTCGGTGCGGGCATTGTGGAGGGCACAGGCGCCACGTACCCACCAGGCCCGCGCGAGGGCACGCTCCTCCGGCGCCTTATGGATGGCCAGCTCCGCCAGCCGGGCGGCTTCCGAGTAGTTCCGGTCCTGATAGGCCCGCCAGGCATCGGAGGCCAGTGCATAGGCGGAGGAGGGGCTGAGACGCTGACGCCAGTCCTTAGGTAGAAGAGTTTGCAATTTTGTAAGGGCCGGCTCGCCCTCTCCCTCGATCAGCAACATCGGCAGCCCCGGCGCTTCTCGCGCGGCGAACTGCCGCTTCCGGTCGCCGTAGGCCACCCCGCCCAGCCACGCCTGCCCGTCCTTCAAAAAAGTCCGTGCCGAGACGATGATCGGCTCGGGGGGGACATAGCCCAGCCGGGGGAGGAGCAGCGCCAGGGCGATGGCCAACGCACAGCTCTCTCCCTCCACCTCTACCCCTTCTGGGAGCTGTTCCCAGGCCAGGTTCTGGCGGGGAAGCTCAATTTCCATAGCCCTCCACCAAGCCAAGGCCCCGGCAATCCGCCGCTCCTCCACCGGGCGTGGTGTATGAGTCGGGCAGACCCGTACCGCCGCCAGTTGCCCCTCCGGCCACCCGTCACGGGTGATCGGAAACCAGATCCAGCAAGATTGGAGCGGTGGAACAGGGCGAGAAAGCCAGCGTTGTAGCTCCCGTTGTCCGGCGCGCGGCAATTCAATCATCCCGGCATTGGCACGGATCTTGCAGGCGCCGGGGGCAAATGCCCACCAGCGGTCCAGTTCTTGGAGGAGGCTCATGATTGCAGCCTCAGCACCAGCTCCCCCAAAAGCAGCCGATCCGGAATAGTAGAGGGTAAACGCCAGAGGCGGGTGTCCTCCACCAGCGGAGGCAGCTCCTCCAGGGGCTGACCATCCCAGAGCGGGACCGGGGTATGGGCACCATCCACTTCCAGGACCACGTCGTCACCGATCCGCAGCAGACAGAGCTCGGGATTTTTGTGAATCAGCAGGCGATCGTGGAGCTGTGGCCCGTCGTCCGAGGCTGCAAAGGCGAGGCTGCGCTGGCCGGCCTGGCCCTCCAGCCAGCCGGCGATCCGGTCGGAGAGCTGCGTGCTCGTCTGCCGTAGCCATGCCCAAAAAGATCCCAGGTTCTGCTTCTTTTCTGCGACAGAAATCCCTCGATCTACAGCAGCCTGTATCGGCGCCAGGGCAGGGAGGGCGGCGGTATAGTCGGCCAGCAACCGGGCCGCGTAGTGGCTCTCATCTAAGTCCAGCGCATCCGCCAGGAACCGAGCCGTTTCTTGTAGATGAAGGGGAGCTTCTTCGAGCGCCAGGGCCAGCGAAAAGTCCTCTAAGAGCCTTTCTGCTTGCGAACGCAGTGGGGGTACTGCGGCGGCAATCCCCAGCAGCGCCACCAGCTCATAGAGCTGCTCCTCCTGGTCCTCCAGTGCGGCAAGCTGTTCAGGCCAGATCAGCTCGGGTAACACCGGCTTTTGGGCAAGCAGTGCCTCCCGAATCTTTCTCTCTTCAGGCGATGCCGAAAGTGGCAACAACCCGGCCGCCTTCCAGGCAGAAAGCAACACCACCGGGTCGCTGGGCCGCTCCCCGGCGAGCATTTCCAACGCGGCGGGACCGGCCTCCAGCAGCTCGGCCCGAAGGGCAGAACGGTAGCTTTTTACCGGATCAGGAGTCATCGTCGCTTCCTCGGGCAAGGTGGGCGAGGCGCTGGGCAGCCTGGTGCTCGGCGATACGTCTCCGTAGAGAGACGCTCTGCGGGTCCTGAGGCGGACAGCGATAGTTGCGCAATTTGAAGTCCGAGGCACGGTAGGCGGTGTGGAACTGGTTGTCGCTGCGACGCGCCTTCACGCCCAGAAGCACACCTGCACCCACATGCGCCATCCAGTGACCTTTGGGGTGCCGGACCCAAGGAGCCTGTGGAGGAGGTGGCAACGCCACCGCAAGTGCTGTGACCACCGCAGCATAACCCTGACGGTAGGGGACGCGCAGCCGCTCCCAGTCCAGCCCCACCCAGGGTGGTTCCTGCTCCGGAGTCAGTCGAGCGGCCGCCAGCCGCTCCCACAATATCTGCGGCCGACATGCCAGAGGCACCGCGTGAAGAGGTTCAGGAGGAAGAAGCAGATCTTCCCATAGCTCCTGGGGACGGCACCAATGGCGAAGCATATGTGAGATCCCAAGATGCCCCGTGGGTTTTCCATCGGGGAGGAGGATCAGCTTCATGCGGGCTCCAGCAGATCGGCCGCGCGACCACTCCACTTGCTCACCAGGTTCCGAGCCCGTGCCGCGTCATCTGGCCTCTCTCTCCGCCAGCGCACCACATCTTCCCACCAGCAAGCTATATTTTCCGATGGATCGGCCACACACAAAATCCACCCCAACTCCCGACGCGCGCCGTCGCTGTGGTGGTCAAAAGCATGGCGGGTCACCCAGCTCCCTATCAGCCCCACACACTGCTTTTGCGGACGGACCAGCGAGGGGGTCCACGGAAGCTCGGCTATCGGCTGGATCTGCAAAAGCACTGGTGCCTCTGTGGCCCAGAAAGCAAGAAGGTAGTGGGTTTTTACCGCCGGATGCTTCTGGAGAGCGGCCATTCGCTCCAACTCCTGCTGCGCTTCCACACGCGCCGCAGGATTGAGGTGATCCAGCTTCAGGTCTGGGGGGTTCAAAGGCCGAGACTCGGGCAAGCTTTCGTCAAGGGAAATCGTATGTTTTTCCCGACGCAGCAAGCTCTGGGCTTCGTTCAGCAGCACGGTGTAGAACCAGCCGCTGACGTTGATACGCTCCGCCCAATCGGGCGGGGTGGGCAGGCCCGCCTTCTTTTTTGTCTTTTCTACCATCCGTAGCAGTAATTCCTGAGTCAGCTCCTGGGGGTCCTGATAGAGCGGATGGGACAACCGCCCGCCCCACGCCCGCCGCACCGCGGCCGCCAACAGCACACGCTGCTCAACCAACAGGGCAAAGACCGCTGCAGAACCACTCCAGGTCCCCTGCAACAACGGACCAAGTTGTTCCCGGCCCAGCACGGGCAATGCCATCGCCTCTCCCGACATTCGGAGCTAACACGGCTGCGAGCTCCCCGTTGCTGCGGCAGGCGGCCTTAGCCTTCCAATCCCGTAAGTGTCACCAATAGCGGCGGAGATCCAGGAGAAAGCCGAAGCTCCAACCGCACATCCATGTCGCGCTCGCGGAGCAGGGGCGGATCCAACAGCAGCGGGGTGGTGTAGCTGAGATCCGCGGCGGGAAGGGAGGTATGGAAGTGCAGACGATCATTCACCAGAAAAGTGATGTCCAACATCGTATCGGGGGGGACGGGCTCGTTGGCCCGCGCCCGTACCTCCAGCCGCCGCAGCGCCCCCGCTACCCGCGCCGTCAGCACCTGGTTCACATCCAGACTCAGCCGATCACCGGGGTAGATCCACAGATGATCCGGTACCCGGAAGCGGTTGGACCAGCAGTGCCGGTCCTCTCCATAGGCCAATGTGTACTCTTTTCCCTCCTTGGCATGAAAATATAGCTTTTTGCCCAGGTGTGCGACACCTTCGGCGGAGGGAGCTTTGGCGCCCCAATTATCCAGCTTTACCCTTGGTAGCTCCTGACCATCTTCCAGCACCACCAGGGGCGAGCAGCCGGCCACGTTAAGCCACGGTGCCTCCAAAAAACTCCACTCCCCCTCGGTCTGCACCGGAACCACCGGCAGCGAGGGTGCCAGCGGCGCGGTGACCGCCACCCCCAAGAGCGACCATGGCGCTGGCCTCCCATCCCGGATCAGCTCCAACCTCTGGCTCCCATAGCTCAATACCAGGCTCCGAATCAGCAGAAAGCTGCCGTCTTCGGGCGATTGGATGTCCAGATCCCAGGCCCCTTTCGGGTCCACCTCCAGCTCCGCCTCCCACCGATCCAACACTGATGCAAACGTACGCTCCGCCTCCCCCACCCGCAGGCTTCCGGCAGCCCCACTCCCCGCCGATACCGCCGATACTTCGACTTGATAGGGGCCGGCCACACCCCAGCGCGTGTCAAAACGCCACCGCAGCGTCGTCCCCGGCAGCACCCAGTACTGGGGCGCCCCGCTCCCTTGCTCTATGGGGATATCCGTATTCCAGCTTACAGTTGTAGGCGCGCCCTCTTTCTGGTCGCTGAGCACCAGCCGATCATGCAGAAGAATCCAGGTTCCAGCACAGTCACTCTTCTTCATCCCCCGCTCAATGGGCGCCAGCGGTACCCCGTCCTGCACCACCTTGAGCGGCGCCAAAAGCTGTGATCCTGCCAGCTTCAAGGCGCGCGCCCCAAGAATTTCCAGGCCAGGAAGGCCCAACGATCGCGAGCACCGCTCCTTCCCCGCCACCTCGTTGCCCACCCCGATGGCCGGCCCCTCTCCCACCCGCTCCACACCCACCGGGATGAGTGGCTCCACCGATGCCTGCAGCTCTCCCTTGGTCACCCCCAGCCCAATCAGGGACTCCGCCAACAGCTCCGTAAACAATTTTTGTCCGGTGCGGTTCATGTGGACCCCATCCACAAAGGCGGCGTCCCCGATGGCCGCATTCCGCAGGTCCACCAGCCCCACATGCTGCTGGTTGAGGTGCTGGATCAGCCGCCCCTCCGCCTCCGGGGAGAGCTGGTGGTACTGTCGCACCTTCGACTGCAGAACCGGCGCCAGTACCAACACCACGGCTGCCCCATTCTCATGGGCCAAGGCTGCAATATCGGAAAGGTAGCTGTCCTCCGGGTTGCTGTCCTCCCAGCTCCGCACCAGCCCACCCGCATCGGTCTCCACCCCCGGAAGTACCCGGTCCACCTCCCGATGTTGGGTACCAAAGACCGCCACCCCCGACGCATCCACCGCCTCCCCCACCGCGTCGTCCAAATAAAGCCCCGGAAAAAACAGGCGGAATGCGGAAAAAACCGAGCTTCGCAGCTCTCCCCGCCGCTCCATCGCCCGCTGCACCATGGCCGGCTGGTCCGAACCCCAGCTCTTCTTCAGCAGCACCCCGTCGGGCTCGGCGGTGTGGACCAGCACCGACCCACGCTCCCGCGCATCCATCCGCGTCTTCACCACCCCCTGCATGATCCCGTTCACAATCACCAGCTTGGGCCGCAAGCCGTTTTTGTACACCCTTTCCTTTAGAATCGCGTACCAAGTGGGCGCCGTACTTCCGCCTTGCGACATCACCCCGACCCGGCTGAAGCCCTTGCCCAAAAGCCGCCCCAGACCTGGACCGTGGATGTCGGTGGATGCCGACGACGGCCCGATGACCACCACGTCATAGGGGCCTTTGGCGGCTGTCTTCTCCATCACCCGCACTTCCTCGGATGGGTTCCAAGGGGCGGGCCGACTCAGATACTCTCCCGCCCACAGCAACAGCGCCGCTGGGAGCAGGATGGCTATGAGACTGGACCAGCGAGGGGGCTTCATTCGCGCCCTCCAGATAACCAGAAAGCGCATCGCCGGGTAATGGATCCTGTCCGCCCGATCCGGGATAGAGGGGGCTGTGCGTCCGCTTCCGCCCAGTCTCCTCCTAAGCCTTTGGCTCCATGGCAGCCTCCTGGGCTTTTTCTGGCTGCCTTCTATCCAGCTCTGGGAGCTGATCGAGGATGCGGAGGAGGGGGCCCAGATGGGGGCCGACCAGCTTGCTGGCCAGGCGATCGCTGCCTCACTTTCCAGCCTGGATCCCGAAGATGTTCATCGGGTGTCGATCACACTCATCGATCCGGCCCCCCAGATCCCCGCCGAGCTGCCCCAGACCAGCGCCGAGGTGGCTCCCCCCCGCGCCCGCCGCCCCGCCGCCGAGATCATCGCGGCGGCTGACGCCGAAGCGGACGGAGCGGAGCCTGGCAAAGGGGGCAGCTTTGACGCAAAGGGACAGAGCGGCGACGGCACGGCGGCCAAAACAAAATCTAAAAAACCCTGCGAGGATCGACCGGGGATCTGGACCATCCAGGAGGGTAGCTGGGGTATCCAGCGATCGGTGGTGGACTACTACGCCAGCCACTTTCCCGAGCTGGATCGCCAGGCAGGCAGCGAGCCCGCCCAGGGCGCGGATGGCAAGCCTATCGGCCTGAAAATTGTACTCTCACGGTGCTCGATCCTGAAAGAAGCCGGTCTTCGCTCCGGCGACATCGTCCACACCACCAACGGCTTGAAGGTACATTCCTACGCACAGGCCATCGCTGCCTGGCTGCGGCTGCGGAACTCCAGCCGTATCAAGATGGAGGTCACCCGAAAAGGCCAGCCTCTTCTGCTTGAATACAAGATAGAAGGCTGAAAAGGAGGGATCATGTGGGTGCTATGGATGACTGCGGCACAGGCGGGCTGCGATCTTGCGCTGCTCTCCCGGATTCCCCTGAACGATCCCAAGGAAAAGATTGAGATCACCTCGGGAAGAGGGATGGCCACACCTCCGGCCGCCGGCGGAAAAGAGGTGGTGATGGCCGGTGCCCGGGCGGTGCTGCGCAGCGCCTATCCCCCCTCGGCCTGGGTGCAGGTGGTGCTTCATCCTGAGACCCAGGACGAGTGGCACCCTCCAGAAATGGGCACCAAGCGGGTGGAGCGTCTGGATACAAACCACCTCTTCCAGCAGGCAGCCTTCCAGGTACTCGGCGGAACAATCCAGATCCGCCGGCAGATCGTGGTGGGCATCGACTGGATGACCATCAACGACCAGAAGCTCCGCAACTGCTGGTACGCCGACGATCCCACCCCCTACCAGACGACCATTGCGGGCTGGGTGGACGACTCGCCCTGGCAGAAAATCGGCTATGGCGGCTGGGAAGTGGACCCTCTACCCGATGGAGGCTCGCGGGTGTCCTACCAGATGTGGGTGGAGGCGGAGATCCTGCCCGCCTCGGTGATGGCCTGGGGCATGTCGCGTACCCTCCCCACCCTGATGAACGCTTTTGAAGCGCGGGTGGCTTCGTTAAATCCACGTTGAATGCAGCTGAAAAATGAACGATGACTCAGATTCTATCCACCAGGACTTTCTGACCGCTCTGGCCCTGGCCCTTCACCGTGCGGGCGCTTCGGCGCCACGGCTGGAGGATCGGGTGGCGGAGGCCGCGGCAACCCTGGGGGTAAATGCAACCTGCTTTGCGACGCCCACCTCCATCTTTGTGTCGGTAGGCGAGAATGTACGGCTGCTGCGGGTGGAGCCTCAGGCTGCCCATCTGGAGCGCTTGGTATGGGTGGATCAGGTAGCAGTGGAGGTGGGAGCGGGCCGGATGACGGCCGTGCTGGGCCTCCGAGAGCTGGGGCGTATCGAAGCCGCCCCTCCCCGCTATGGGAAGCTGCTGCGGGTGCTGTGTACGGGCCTGGTGTCCGCGGCGGCTACCGTTTTTTTTGGCGGGATTCCTACCGAAATTGCCGCGGGCGCCGTGTTGGGCCTGGGGGTGGGCCTGTGGGGGGAGGTGGCCCGCGGGGGGCCACGGGCACGGGTGAACGAGCTGGTGGCCGCACTGGGGGTGGCCGCCGGGGTTACGCTGTTGGCCCGCCTGACCGCGGTCTCCATCCCCATTCTGACCCTCTCAGGGCTGATCGCCCTCCTTCCCGGCCTCACACTCACCGTGGCCCTGACCGAGATGGCCAGTGGCCACCTCGCCTCGGGCACTGCCCGTTTTGCGGGCGCGATGGTCACCTTTTTACAGTTAGGCGTGGGAACGGCCCTGGGCTGGAAGCTCTCCGACCTGCTGCCGCACGCGGCGCTGGCACCCCGGGTGGAGCTACCCTCCTGGGCTGCGGCGACGGCCCTTTTGGGTACCGGCATTGGCTATACGGTGCTTCTGAAGGCCCGCCCGCGTGATAGCTGGGTGGTGATCGGAATGTCCTTTTTTGCCTTTGAAGCTGCTCATCTGGGATCCGATTGGCTGGGGCCACAGCTGGGCGCCTGCGCGGCGGCCCTTCTGGTGGGGCTGGCCGCCAACCTGCACGCACGCCTCCGCAACCTGCCCGCCACCGTCGCACAGCTACCCGGACTTCTGGTATTGGTGCCGGGAAGCCTGGGATTTCAGGGCTTCCGTTCGATGTTGCTCTCGGATCGGGACGCCGGCATCGACGCCGCCTTTACGATGGTGGTGGTGGCAGGCTCTCTGGTGGCAGGGATACTGACCGCCCAGGTGATCCTGCCACCGCGAAAAGTGCTCTAAGAGAGCCGCTTTTATTTAGTGACTCACAAGTGAGTCACGCCCGACGGCGACGCAACATCCCCAGGCCGATCAGGCCCACCAACGCCGCACCACCCACACCCGGGGTGGCCGAGCAACCGCAGCCGTCGTCTTTGCCGCCGCTGTCGGTGTTGCTGTCGTCGCCACCCCCGACGTTGCTGTCGTCGGTGGGTTGAGACGTATCATCCGTGGGAACGCTGGTGTCGTCCGTCGGCTGGCTGGTATCATCGGTGGGCTCAGCGGTGTCGTCGGTGGCCGCTGCCTTCACGGTGATATTGAAGGTGACGGGGCTGCTGGGGGTGTCGCCTCGGCTCTGGCCATCGCCATTCACCGCATTGCCAGCACCTTTCAGGCTGAAGTCTCCCTCGGAAGCGGGTGCGGTCCACTTGAAGTCGAAGGTGACGATACCCGACGCCATTGCCGTCTTGCTGGAGTGGGTGATCTCACCAGATTTAAGCTGATTGTTGGAGCCGGCCTGGAGGCTGCCACCGGTGGC
Source organism: uncultured Pseudomonadota bacterium (assembly GCA_903891165.1). Classification (GTDB taxonomy): domain Bacteria; phylum Myxococcota_A; class UBA796; order UBA796; family SXON01; genus CAITDR01. Next base: position 9,423 of record CAITDR010000534.1, on the reverse strand, counting down.
CGACACATCCAAACCACCGTGGCTCATGTCCGAATTGGAGACGGTCAGGATGTAGTCCCCGGTTTCTCCGGGCGCAAGCTGGGCCGGACCGCTGATTTCCGCAGTGGTGGAGCCAGTACCACCGCCGTGGCACTGGGCACATCCCTGGGTGGAAACACCGGTTTTTCCATTTCCATTCGCGAGCGCAGGATTCAACAACAAAGCAAGCAATACAGTGAACATCGGGTCTCCTCGTGGGCCGCGATTATAGCTCAGAGAGGCCGAAGTGGCGCGCATCGGCGTGATGATCTTGCTACTTCCGCAGGCAGGCGGCTACAATCCGGCCTCCCCGGTGTGCCCTGGCTCCCTCCTCTCCTGCGTTGCCCCTCCTTCTGCTCGGAATTTCCGGATGCAGGCCGGTGGAGGTGGTGGTGGTGGACCGTCGTGACTGTAGTGCGCCGGTAGTCGGGCTGCAATTGCGGGATGTTGCCAAAGAAGTTGGGTTGAATCAGCCCTCCGCCCTCCCTGACCTGGCGCTGCCAGGGGTGGGACACCTTGCGGCGACGGATCTAGACGGCGACGGGGATGTAGACATCGCCAGCTCCGTACCCGGTGGGATCCTCCTCTGGGAAAACGACGGAACCGGCCAATTTACGGGGAGAGAAGAAGCAATTCGCGGAGCGGAGGAGCCTCCAGGCTTTGCGGTGGCCGACTTCAGTGGGGATGGGCTCCCGGAGCTGATCTTTTTCTCGCGCACCGGCCTGCGGATGGCGGAAAACATGGGGGCGATGGATTGGAATTTTAATGGGATCTACCGCAGCTTTGTGCGGGGCGAGGCCGAAGTGGACACCTGGCTGACCCTGGCGATAGGCGATCTGGACGGCGACGGCGACCTGGACATCGTCGCGCCGGGTATGTCCCTGGACGAGGACGCGGTGTGGGGCCCCACCCAGGTGCTTCGGAATGATGGAGATTCATTCACCGAAGTTCTACGACTGACCGACCGGGGGGGGCCGCTGAACGTGCAGGCCGCGCTGCTGACGGACCGCGATCAGGACGGAGATCTGGATCTGCTGCTGGTCAATGACTCCACCACCCGCTCCACCTTTTGGCGGAACGATGGAGTCATCGACGGAATCCCCATGTTGGTAGAGGATAGTTTAGAAGTCGGCATCGGCCTTTCGATGTCGGGAATGGGTATGGATGGAGCGGATCTGAACGACGACGGTGTGCTGGACTGGTGTTTTTCCGATACCGGGCCGCCGCGCTGCTTCCTCTCCGATGCCAAGGGCTGGTTCGAGGCCGATCTGGGCGTTGTTCCTGCAGATCCGGTGGGCACCTACGGCGCGGTGGGCTGGTCGATGGAGCTGGTCGATCTGGACAACGACGGGCCGATGGAGCTGGCCATGGCCGGCGGCGAGCAACTGGCGGAGACTCCCACCTCGGAAGGAAGGATCTACCCGGATCTTCTATGGACTCAGGGACTGAACCGACGCTTCACCGACATCACCGCTGCCCAAAAATTTGGTGATCTGGACTACCATACCACCCTGGCCAGCGCCGACTTCGACGGGGATGGCTTCTGGGAGCTATTGTTGGCCAGCCCCTGGTTGCCGCCACAGCTCTACCGCCCCTCCTGCACGACCGGTGCATGGCTGGACATCGAGCCACGCGGAAAAGGGAATAACCTCGCGGGCTATGGCGCATGGGTGGCGGTGGAGGCGGGCGGACGCACCCAGATCCGGGAGCTGCACGCACTCCGCTCCCACGGGCAGGGACCAACAATCGTGCACTTCGGACTAGGGAAGGCCGAGCGGGCGGATCGTATTTATGTCCGGTGGCCAGACGGGGCCGAGGTAGAGATAGAGGATGTGAAGCTGCGGCAGCGGATGGTGGTGGAACATCCATGAGGATTAAATACCCCCTTCTCCCCATTGTAGCCTGCGCTACAGTTGCCTTCGGAACCGCCGCGGGCAGCCTGCCCTGGCCCGGTGGCTTTGTACTTTGCCTCCACGCCGCCGCCTGGGGAGCGATGGGTGGCGCCCTGGTGGTAGGCTGGTGGGCACGTCGCCATCTTTTTGTAGTAGTTATCGTATGGCTATGCAGTCTCCTTCATTTTTTTCTCGCCCCCTCGGCCCCCTCGGTGACCCTCGTGGTGATCGACTGCTGGCGGGCGGACATGCTCTCCCAAGAAGATACGCCCAACCTCTATAAACTCGCAGAAAGCTCCTGGAATTTCTCAGAGGCCCGCGCCACGTCTTCCTGGACCCGTTCCTCGATGCCCTCGCTGTTGTCGGGGCGCCCCCCGGTGGAGCACGGCCTGTACCGGGTGAGTCCGCCCGATAAGATCCAAAAAAATGTCGCCTTGGCCGCTGAGATATTTCGGGACGGAGGTTGGTACACCGCCGCCTTTCTGGAGCAGGCCCAGCTTGCCCCCGCTTTTGGCTACGCACGGGGCTACCAACACTTCGACTTCCACGCCGGAATGGGCCCAGCCTTGACGGGTCAAGTCCTGCGCTGGCACCGCTTCTTCCGCCTTATTCCCCGCTTTGTGCAGATACACCTCATCGACATCCACGGCCCCTACACCGTGGGGAAGCGCTGGCTGCCGAAGGGGACCCCAAAGACGACGCTGAAGCTGGCGCCCTCCAAGGCTTGGCGGGAGACGATCCAGCAGGTACGAAGTGGGGAAATCACCCCCAGCCCCGAGGACTGGGCGGCACTGCGGGGCCACTACCGGGGTGAACTTCGGCAGCTCGATATGCAGCTTGGGAAGCTCTGGGAGGCCTGGGAGGCCGACGGCACCCTGGAAAATGGCTGGCTGGTGATCACCGGCGATCATGGAGAGCAATTTGGGGAGCATGGGCAGATCGAACACCTGGGCACTCCCTACGACGTGCTGCTGCGTGTACCGCTGCTGATCCGGCCGCCCGGCGGGGCCGCTGCACGCTCCACGCTGCCGGTGAGCCTGATGGACGTGCTGCCCACGCTGTTGCACGGGGTGGGGTTGGCGGTGCCGCCGGAAGTCTATGGGCGGGATCTTCTGGGACCGGTGGCGCAACGGGAAAGCCTGCCGGAACGTCCCGCTTTCGCCGAGGAATACGCCGGAAGGACGCACCACGCAGCGGTGTGGTGGAATGGCTACAAATTGCTGCGGGGTCGGCAGACCCTCCTCTACAACTTAACGGACGACCCTCAAGAACTACAGAATCTCGCGGAGACCCATCCCGAAAAGAGGGCAGAGCTGGAGGGGCTGCTCGCCGGCTACTTCCGGGCGGCTGCCGAGGGAAGGCCGATAGCAACCGTCGATTGGGCGGCCGAGGCCCGCTCCGGGGCCGTCTGGAGCCCGGAGGAGCGTCCTCACGGGGGCACCGGGGAGGCAGCCAACCCGGACGCCAGCACCATGAAAGCCCTGGAGGCCCTTGGCTATCTGGACGGGATAGAGGAGGAGGAAGGGGGGGAGGAAGAATAGGGTATCCGTCGGCGGGCGCCCCACAATCCCAACGCGGCCGTGACAAGCAGCCCCAGCAAGCCCAGCCAACGACTCCAGCGGGTGGGATCTTCGTAGCGAAGCCGCAGTTGGCCCTTCCCTGGCACGGTCAGCTCCAGAAAACCTGTGCCTTTTTCCTTGCGAACCTCCAGATCCTGCTGCTTTCCGTCCGGGCTCTCCCAGACGGCCTTCCACCAGGGGTGGTAGCTACGAAAAAGCACCAGGCGGGCCGATTTTTCGGAAAGCACCTCCAGATCCATGGTCCCCCGCCCCCTGCGCTGCTCCCCCAAAAGGCCAGGGACCGGACTCCGGTACAGAGGAGGCGGCGCTCCCTCGACCAGCCAACCCGAAAAAGGACCACTCTCCGATACTTTTTGAAGACCTTCGGTACGGGAGAGTAGGGAGGCCAGCTCCGGATCCACCGCCACCACCGCACCGATGCCCAACTCGGCGAGACGTTCCCGAAAGGCAGGAGGATCCCACTCCCTTATTGGGCGACCTGCCAGAAACTTGCCCTCGGAGCGGGTAGGGGCATTGGTGGCGATGGGGGTAACGCTGTACCAGCTCCCTACCATGGGAAGGCGTTGTTCCAGCGAAAAAATGCCGCCAACCTGGGAAAAGAAGAGAGCTTCCGGGGCATCGGGGTTCAGGTTGGGGTTCTGGTGGTAGACCACCCGCCCTTCCGCGCCCAGCCCCGCCCAGGTCTGCGAAAGTTCCGCTTGGATCTTGGGCAGCTCCGTCAAAGGCAGCTCGAAGTGCCCGCCCACACCCGTACCCATGCCCAACAGCAGCGCCAGGACTGCTGGGAATACCGGCCGCTCCACCGTCGAAAAATGGGCATACAGGGAGGCGATCCCCACCCCCGCCCCCAGGTGAAGGAGGTTGCGGGGCAGGCTCAGATGTCGCCAGGGATTGGGTCCAAAGAGCTCCGTCTGGCTGAGCTGAACGACCAACGTCGTAAGCAGGACCAGCACCGCCGCCCCCCAGAGAAGCAACTTCCCATCCTCCAACTTCTCTTTCAGCCACACCCACTCCCGCCGCAGCCGCCAGAGTCCCACCCCCAACACCAAGGTCCCCAGAAAACTGCCCGGCGCCGCCACATACCAGTAGTCCCGGGGGTCTCCACGGGTGACCGAATGAAAAGGAAGGAGCATCAAGGCCAGGTAGTCCTGGGGCAGCCAGACCGGAAAGCTACCGCGCCCCCGCACCGGTCGAAGGCCCTCGTCCAACAGCGGCAGCCAGAAGGGTGCCGTCCACAAAGCGCCCAAAAATGCGCCTCCCACCAGGGACAACAGGCGATCCCGTTGCCCCGACCAGGCCGCTTCCACCGCCGCCAGCGCCACCAGCAGCGCCGCCGCCATCCCCGAATAGGTATGGCACAACAACAATACTCCCAACCAGACTGCGATCGAAGGCGCATCCCGACGGCGGCTCCCCAGCCCCCACAAAAGGAGGCCATTGGCCAGACGATGGGGCCACATTCCGCCCACCGCCCCTGCAAAACCGAAGAGATCACTGGCCCAGGTTGCGGCCAAAATCACCCCTGGAAGCGCCCGCTCCGGCCCCAGCCATCGCGAGGCCGCCTTCCATAGCCCGAAGGTAAAGATCACGTTGGAAAGCAGAATCCCCGCCTGATACACGCCCCCCAAGGGCAGGCCGCCCATCACCAGCAGCCCGCAGAGCGTCCAGACCAGCGGAGCGTTCACCTGGTTGACCGCGTGCCCGAAATTTGCGCCGTCAGACCAGCCGGTAAACCAATGATCTCCGGGCAGAATTTCCCGCGCCAAGGAGTCCACCTCGACCAGGTGGCTGGGGTTGTCCAGGTAGTACAGGCACAGCGGATCGACAGCGACCATCACGGGCAGCAGGGCGGCCAGCAGGAGGATGAGGGAAGTAGGCTTCATCGCCGGGGAAAGGTAGCGCACGATGCGCACACGGTCGATCAGAATGAATGATCATTCAGTGCCTTGCCGCGCCAGGAAAGCCATGGGCCCTGGAGCCTTCTATTTTTGTCCAGCGAGCCGCCGCCGACGCCAGCCCAAGGCCAACAGCGGCAAGTACAACATCGCCTCTTCGGAGCCTTTGTCCTTACAGCAGCCGCTGCTGACGTCCTCCCCGGAGTTTGGCAGCTTGTCGGTGCTTACTTTGAAGGTTTCTTGTAGCGCCCAGCCGGGGTTTCCTTCGCCGAAGTACTCGTAGGCGCCCGCGTCGGGGGCGTCCCCTTCGCGCGGGAGCCCGTTGAAGTCGGTCTCGGGGACCCAGGCGGAGGAAGCAGCATCGCCAGCGTTGATCAGCACGGAACCGGGCACCGGGTAAAAATCCCAGCCTTCTACATCTGAAAAATCCCAGGTTCCCGCGCCCGGTGTCAGCAGATCGGCGGGCACTCCCTCCACCAATCCGGTGACGACGTTTCCGACCAGTGTGGGGCCACCTTCGGGCCACTCCGTGGTGGGACCGTTCCGCATCCGCAGGGCGTAGCCCAGGGGGTTGGAGATGGCATTGTTGGCAAGAACCAGCCCTTCTCCAAAGCTCCCGTCGGAACTGAACCAGTGGTTGAGGTCGATGGCCCGGTCGGTGCTGCCCACGATGGTGTTGGAGCTGATCACCACCCCGCTCAACAGCACACTGCTGTCCGAGGATTCAACGGCAATCCCGTAGGATCCCGTGTTGAAGATGACATTGTTTCGGATGATGGCGGCACCCCGCACCATCATTCCGATCTCTCCGGTGTTCCAGATGGCGTTGCCTTCTACGATGTTCGGCTCCCCCGAAAGTGTGCTCTGCACCTTGATTCCACGCCGGGTCACTCCGTAGATCACATTGTCCAGGATCTGGTTGTTCTGCCCGCCCGGCTGCAGCTCGATGGCATCGCTGTAGTCTGTCACCAGGTCATGGATCAGGTTCTTCACAAAAACGCTTTCCTGGGTCCAACAAGAGGCGTCGCCGCAGCCTGCGGAGATGGCCGAGCTGTGCAGCGAGGAGAACTCATTATGTTCGATGCGAATGCGCTGGTTGTCATTCCCCAGGGCGATCGCCGTTCCCGGGATATTTTCAAAAGTGCAGTCCTTGACAAAAATGTCGCTGCTGTCCAGGATACGGAGGCCGGAGTAGCCACCCTCTTCCCAGCCTTCTCCGCCCTGAAAGGTGATATTTTCGATGCGGACAAAGGTGGAGGCCTCCACGGTGACCATGGTCCAGCCCTCGGGCTGCTGCAGGATCACCCCCGCTTCCACCCCCCGGATCACGATGGGCTCCGCTTCTGTACCGACACCACTCCAATTCAGGCCATTGCTCCCTAATGGGTAGGTCCCTTTGTGAAGCCGAATCTCGTCACCGGGCTGCAGCGCCGAGGACAGTGTGGTCAGGTCGTCACCTTCGTACACATCCAGGTCGGCCGCAAAAGCAGGAAGGAGAAGGAAGATCATCAAAATTTCCTCAGTTGGCGTAGGGGCCGCCCGTGGCACCCCTGTCGTTTCTCGATCCGTCCTGGTCGTTGTAGCTACTGTCCGTGGGGCCGGAATTCCGGGCTGCAGAGCTGGCATCCAGCGTCAGTACGTCGTTATCGGTGTCGTCGTCGGTCCAGGACCGGAAGGCGGGGTCGGACACTTCGTTTTCGTAGACCCCTTCGCTGGCCTCTCCGGCAAAATCCACGCCGGAGGAGGTAGAGTAGGCGGTACACCAGGCGACTTCCGCACCACCGCTGCTGTACAGCCCTGATGCCCCATGTGACCAGCCCACGAGGTTGCTCCACAGCCACACCTGCCCGGCCTCGTTGCCTTCTACATACAGCCCTGCACCCTCTCCTGCGGCTTCATTTCCGACCAAGGTGTTGTTGATCAGGGAGAATAAAAGCACATCTCCGGTGGCGGCCATCCCTCCGCCGAACGAACCCGCCTCGTTGTCGATGAAATAGCTATTCCCGATAATTGCAGCCGCATTATCGAGATCTACGATAGAAAGCCCCCCGCCCGATATCCCGGCGGTGTTGGCCCTCAGCGTGCCCCTCCGCAGTGCGACCCCGCCTCCGGTGAGCGCCACCGCCCCGCCGGAGTTCACGGCGCTATTTTCCGCATAGTTACTGTCTACGATCGTAATGCTGCTGTCCTGGCTGAACAGTCCGCCCCCCCGGATGGCCGCATTCCCGCTGAAGCTGCTGTCGCTCAGGTCCAGCACCCCGGAGATCAGCGCGATGCCGCCGCCGTCGTCTCCGGCCACATTGTCGCTGAAGCTGCTTTCGTACACCAGAAGTGTACCTCCATACAGCCAGATCACCCCGCCATCGCCCACACTCTGGTTGCCGGAAGCCACCACCCGGTCCATCCGCACCGATGCGCCACTTCCCCAGATAGCTCCGCCATCATCGTTTGTGTTTGCGCCGCTCAGGCTGAGGTCGGCCAATTCCAGCGACGCGCCGGGATCCAGCGTCCACATCCGCTCACTTCCCGACGGTACCAGGCTCACTTCTGCGGCTGAGGTGCCCAGTACCGCCACATGGCCACTCACTGCGGCCTGCACCTCATAAGAACCAGGAAGAACGTAGAGGGTACGGCAGATTTCGTCGAGGTTGGACAGGGCAGATCCGATGCTGTGGTAGGGCTTGAGGATACTTCCATCTTCATCGCCGGTAGCGCTGCTATCCACCACGAGGGGATAGGCCGTGGGGTCGTCGTCGTCGCAGTCGGGAGCTTCGTTACATAAATAGGCGCCGTCGCGATCGGCGTCGATGTCGTCGGCGAGGCCGGTGCAGTCGTTGTCGATGCCGTCGCAGACTTCGGGATTTCCGGTGTAGGAATCGGGCTCTTCGTCGTTGCAGTCGCCTTCGCAGATGTCCTGCCCGTCGCGATCGCGGTCGTCCCGGTCGGCCTCTGTGCCATCGCAGTCGCTGTCTTTGTCGTCGCAGATCTCGGGCGCTTCAGGATAGACGTCGGGATCTCCGTCGTCGCAGTCGTCTGTGCAGGGACGGTAGCTATCGTAGTCGGCGTCGGACTCGTCGCTGGGGATCTGGCTGTCGCAGTTGTTATCCTTCCCGTCGCAGACCTCGGAAGCACCGGGGTACATGCTGGGATCTCCGTCGTTACAGTCGCCATCGGCGGGGGATTTGCCGTCGCCATCGGCATCCACATCGGAGGGGGCACCGGCGCCGGAAAGTTCGACGTAGACGTAGGGAGATGCCTCCAAATCGGTTCGTACCTGTATTTTTCCCTGATAGGCCTCTTCCTCCTCGGGTGTAAAGGAGACTTTCACCTCGACCGAGGCGCCCGCACCCAGACTGTCGCCGCCGTCGCGCTCCAGCCCCCATACCCGTTGTTCGCCTTCTACCAGGGATACCGACAAAAGCGCAATCTCACCGCCGCCGCTGTTGGTGAGGGTGAAACTCTCAGAGCCCTCACTTCCGACGGAAACCTCGCCAAAATCCAGCTCTGTCGCAGACAGCTCCAGCGCCGGGGGTGCCGCTTTTTCCTCCGTACATGCGATTAGTAGCAGCAGCAGGGCCATCTCCACCTCTTGACCAGTCTATCTCGTCGGGATCCCGGTCGCCCGATTCTTGGCAAGCCCGCCCCACCTCTTGCCGCAAGATGTCTCCCGGCGATAGACTCCACCTTGAGGAAGCGGATGAAAAAGCGAGACCGCATGCTTTCCCGACGCGCCCGCTTCATCGATCAGGGCGGCGACGCATTCCTTCCGGAGGCGCGTATGCGCGAAATCCGCTGGGAGGAGGCGGTGATCCGCTCCAGGCTGAAACGTGAAGGGCGCACCGTGGCCAGCTTCCGCCACGTCCATTTTCACTGCCCTTCGGGATGTTGTTTGGGAACGCCGATTCCTCAAGAGGGCGAGGGGGGCTGAAGGGGTAGTAATCTCGCCCGAAGGCGCCCGGGCCTCTGGCCCGCGCGCCTCGCACGATGCTGAAAAAACTCCCCTCAAGCCCACTACTGCTGAATGAATGTTCATTCAGC
>CAITDR010000533.1 GCA_903891165.1 uncultured Pseudomonadota bacterium | reverse complement strand
TTCAAATCATGTATCTCCACCAATTCTGATACATCCCCAGCCCTACAACCCGATCCCCCGCACCAGATACACCGTGCCCGCGCCCGAGGCCCCGTCGTCGTTGCCGGGGGCGCCCACCAGGAGATCGTCGTAGCCGTCGGCATCCACGTCGCCGCCGCCGCCTACAAAGGCGCCGGCCACGTCGGCGGACTGCTCGCCGGTGTATCGAGCATCGGCAGCGCTGGTGTAGACAGTCCCCAGGTTTGCCCTGCCCAATACCAGATAGGCCGCACCGGTGGTGGAGTAGTTGCCGCCCACGATCACGTCGGCCAGGCCGTCCGCGTTCACGTCGCCGGCCCCGGAGAGGCTGTCGCCAATGGCCAGGTTGGTACTGTCACCCAAAATACGACCGTCATAGGTGGCCAGGCTGTGGGAGGAGGGCGAGGCACTGCCATAGATCAGGTAGACCGCCCCGGCATCGGTGGCGCCGGCATCCACGCCGGGCCCGCCGATCAGCATGTCGGCGTAGCCGTCGCCGTTTACGTCCCCCGGTCCGGCAACATAGGAGGACTCGTCGCGGTAGGTGGTGCCCCAATACTGCACCTGCCCGGCGACGCTGCTGCTGGACAGGTTGCTGCCGCCAAAAAGGAGGTAGGCGGCCCCGCCACTGCTGGCACCATCGTCGTTGCCGATGGCACCCAGCAGCATGTCGTCCAGTCCGTCGGCGTCCACATCCCAGACATTGGCTACGGAATAGCCAAGGTAGTCATTGTTGTTTTCACCGGAATAGACCAGATTGCCAGTCAGGCTTCCCGAGGCCGGGCTGCTGTTGCCCAAAATGACATAGACAGAGCCAGCATTGGAAGAGGAGGTATCTCCCGACCATGCGCCTACCAACACATCGGGGTAGCCGTCGCCATTCACGTCGCCGCCCCCTGCCAAAGCATCTCCCGCCTCATCGGAATTGCTTGGACCTGCCCAGCGGATTGCCGCGGTGGTGTAGCCGGAGGTGGGGGTGACACTGCCCCGGATCAAAAAGCTGTATTGGCCGTCGCCCCCCATCAGAAGGTCGTCGTAGCCGTCCTGGTTGAAGTCCCCGGCGGCTGCCACCACACTTCCGCTGTACAGTCCGCCTGCCGCATAGGTGTTCATCCATTGTACGGCGCTGCCCAGCGAGCCGGAGCGCGGAGTAGCGCTGCCTTTGACCAGGTAGCTGGTGCCCATGTCCTGCCCGCCGTCGTCGTTGTAGGGGGCGCCCACAAACATATCGTCGTAGCCATCGCCGTTTACGTCGCCCACAATGGCCACGGGGCCCGCCGCGTCGTCTGTGCGCTCTCCGGTGTAGAGCATCGTTCCGGTAGAAAGGGCGGTATCGCTGGGCTCGCAGGCGTTGATGCTACCATCACAGTTGTCGTCGATGCCGTTGCGGCAGGTCTCGGTGGCGCCGGGATAGACGGTGTTGGCACTGTCATCACAGTCGTTGTTGGTGGTGCTGCTGCCGGTCGCGGTACAGGTGCAGGTGGCACTACCGCTGCCGTAGCCATCGCCGTCCCCATCGACATAGTAGTCGATGCAGGCATCGGCATTCACTTCGTTGGCATCGCCGTTGCAGTCGTCGTCATCGGCGGTGGCGCAGCTTTCTGTTGCACCGGGGTGGACGCCGCCTTGGGCATCGTCGCAGTCCTCGGTGTTGTTGGCGCTGTAGCTACCCGTCGCCACACAGGTACACTGGGAGGAGCTGCTACCGTAGCTATCCCCGTCGCTATCCAGGAAAAAGTCGGTGCAGGCGTCGGCACCGATGTCGTTGTTGCTGCCATCGCAGTTGTCGTCATCGGCGGTGGCGCAGGTCTCGATTTGGTCGGGGTTGACAGCGGTGTTTCCGTCGTCGCAGTCCAGGCCATCGGCGGCGGGGTAGCCGGTGGGTGCGGTGCAGGCGCAGAGGCTGCTGCCTCCTCCCCAGCCGTCGTTGTCGTTGTCCACATACCACGGACTACATTGGAGGGCGTTGATTGCATCGGTAGAACCATCGCAGTTGTCGTCCGCCAGGGTGGAGCAGTCCTCGGTGGCACCGGGGTGGATCGTCGCAAGACTGTCGTCGCAGTCATCGGAAGAGGTCGCGGTGTAGCTACCGGAAGCTTCGCAGGTACACTGGCTGCTTCCGCCGCCGTAGCCATCGGCGTCGGTGTCGATCACCCAGTCGGTGCAGCCCGACGCGTTCACCTCGTCCAAGGCCCCATCACAGTTGTCGTCCACCGTCGTCAGGCAGTCCTCCACGGCGTCGGGATGGATCGCGATGTCTTCGTCGTCACAGTCTCCCCCTTCGGAGGTGGTATAGATGGAGGTTGCTTCGCAGAGACAGGACTCGGCTACGCCGCCGTAGCCATCGGCATCCAGGTCCTCGTACCAGCTTGCACAACTGTCGGCGTTGACTTCGTTGTTGTTGCCGTTGCAGTTGTCGTCGTACGGGGTGGAGCAGGTCTCGGTGGCGTCGGGGCTTACGTTGGCTCGGGCATCATCGCAGTCCCCCCCTTGGGTCGCGTAGCCTGCGGGGGCCGTGCAGCTCTGCGTGGCGCCGGTGTCGCTGCCAAAGCTGTCTTCGTCGGCATCGGGATACCAGGTGGGGGCGTCGGTGGCCTCCTCGTCGGTCTGGCCGTCGCAGTCGTCGTCGGCACCGTTACAACGCTCGGAGGCATCGGGGTTGATGTCCCCATCGCCGTCATCACATTCAAGGCAGGCGGCAAAACCGTCGCCGTCGTTGTCTTCAAAGGCAAGGCTGCCGTCACAGTTGCGGTCCAGCTCCTCCTCGCAGCTCTCGGTGGCGCCGGGGTAGGTGGCGGCATCGCCGTCGTCGCAGTCACCTCCCTCGGCCACCACGCCCGTGGTGATACATGATACAACGGCGCTGGCGTCGACACCAAAACCGTCGCTGTCTCCATCGGTATACCACGTGGAGGGGCCACCCACCGAGGCATCGGCATCGTCGCAGTCCTCTGTCGCCAGAATGCCGTCCCCATCCGCATCGAGCTCCGAGTCCGGCTTGGGTTCCCCAACACAGCCCACTCCCCAGACCAACAGCAGCCAAGACCAGCGTCGCATGCAGAACCTCCGAGGATTCTATAACCGGTGGTGACCGCCCCGGGAGCGGGCTAAGGCAAGGTCGGTAGGAGTACCGCTCCGCCACTGGAGCCCGCCTTGACCCCCGCGTTGACTGCCGCCCTGGACCTGCATCGGACCCGAAAGCTATGGGCCGCAAAGGCGGCCTATCTCGGACTTCTTGCCGGCGGCCTGGATCCCGCCGTAGCCGTGCTGCTGGGCCTGGTGCAGCGGCGGCTGGGGGTGGAGGAGGCAGGGCTATTGGGGCTGGCGAAGCAGGCGGAGCTGCTGCGTCTGGGGGAGCTGCTGCGGGCGGCGGGAGAAAGGGAGGAAGCGATAGGTCTTTTGGAGGCTGCGGCAGCGGATGGCAGGAGGGGACCGAAGGAGGCGGCGCGCTGGGACCTGCTCGGGCGCCTGCGGATGGACACCGGTGCTTTTATATTGGCAGAAGAGGATTTTCGGCGGGCGGTGGGGGAGGAGGGGGCGGAGTTTCGGCATCATGCCCACCTGGCGACAGCACTGGGCGCGCTGGGGCGGCACAAGGAGGCGGAGGCCAGCCTGGAAGAGGCCCTCCGGCTGGCTCCAAACCAGGCAGAGCTGTATTTTAACCTGGGAACCCTGCGGTTGCAGCGGGGAGAGGCCGAGGCCGCGATAGGTGCGCTTCAAGAGGCCCTTCGCCTGAATCCGGGTCACCTGAAAGCCGCCTTGAACCTGGGCACAGCCCTGCGGGAGCTGGGCAGCTTGGAGGAGGCCGAAGTGCGGCTGCGTCCGTTGGTCCACGAGGCCCCGGTGCAGGCAGAAGCTCGCTGGAACCTGGCCTTATTGCTGTTGCAGCAGGAGCGTTGGGCCGAAGGCTGGTCGCTCTACGAGGCCCGCCGGGAACTTTCCGGCTTTGCCATGGATCGGCCGCCGCTGCCGCACTGGGAGGGGCAGCCGGTGGAGCGACTGGTGGTCTATGCCGAGCAGGGTCTCGGTGATACATTTCAGTTTCTCCTATTTCTACAAGGACTCTCGGAGAGGGTGAAACATCTGATCCTCCGGGTCCAGGACCCCCTGGTGCCCCTCCTGAAGGGCTGCGCCGCGCAGGTGATCGGACGTAGCGAGGGCTGGCCGGAGGCGGATGCTGCGTTCCCCCTGCTTTCTGCACCCGCGCTGGGGCTCTGGCCTCCCCCCTCCACTCCCTCCCTGCGAACCGACCCGACGAGGAAAGAGCAGATCCGCAGCCGGCTCGGCCGGAAAAAGCGCCTCCAGATCGGCCTGAACTGGCAGGGAAACCGGAGCTACAAGGCGGATGCCCACCGATCCATCCCCGCCCACTTCTTCGCCCCCTTACTGAAGCGCCCCGACTGCCGCTGGATCGCCCTCCAGCGCGGCGAGCCCGTCCCAGACGGGGTCGAAACATGGCCGAATCTGGATGAAGAAGGCGCCTTTCTGGACAGTGCGGCCCTGCTACAATCGCTGCACCTGTTTATCACCTCGGACACGGCGCTGGCGCACCTGGCCGGTGCACTGGGTCGGCCTGTCTGGCTGCTGCTGGCGGCCCGCCCCGACTGGCGCTGGGGCCAACACGGCTCCCAGAGCCTCTGGTACCCGAACATGCGCCTCTTTCGCCAGGAAGTTCTGGGGGACTGGGCGGGGGTGATTGCCAGGGTGGAGGAGGCTTTGGGTGATACATGAATCATTGTGATACATGATGCACGGTGATACATGATGCATCGATCAATGTCTTCTTGTCACAAAATGTCACGGCGCCCGGCGGGCCTTCCGTCGTCGAAGGAACAGGCTTATCCTGAAATGGAGA
>CAITDR010000532.1 GCA_903891165.1 uncultured Pseudomonadota bacterium | reverse complement strand
GGCGGCGCCTGGCGCAGCGATGGCGACGAGATGCCGCGCGCAGAGAAGGTTTGGTTTGCAGGGACGTTTTCGAAGAATCCGATGACCATGGCGGCCGCCGCGGCGGTAACAGAGCGCCTGATGAAGGCGGGCAACGGACTCCAAGAGGGGCTGAACGCGCGAACGGCGGCGCTCATGACGCGTATCAACGAGTGGCTGGTGACACGGGACTATCCCGTGCGCATCGAGTACTTCGGGTCGATGTTTCGCCTGATGTTCGCGCCCGCCCTGTGGATTCTGTTGCCACATCTGCGCATGCGCGGGGTCTACACTTTCGACGGTGCGAACTCCTTTCTTTCGACCGCACATGGTGACGCGGAGTTGGCGCTGCTCGAAGACGCTGTGAAAGACAGCCTGGAGGCGATGCGCAGCGGGGGGTACCTCGCCTGAGCCGGACGCTGGCCCATCACCCGCCTGCGGATCCCCCGTAGCCGGCGGACGCACAGAGCGTCGCGCAGCAGCGATTCAGGTAGGCAATACTCGCCGGATCGAGGTCCGCCTGCCATCCATCGATCCGTCCGGCGCGGAAGGTACGGCTGTTTGTGTCAAAGACCGCAGAATAGCGCTCGGCGACCTCTTCGAAGGACCGCCCCAGATGGGCAGCGATGCGCTCCACCGCAGCTTGCTGGCGCTGGAAGCTACCGCCACCTCGGGGGCCGACCAGATCTTCGAAACGCACAACCAGACAGCTCGGATCGGCCTCCCAGGCCAGCAGCCCCATGTAGACCGCCGTGAAGCTCTGCGTACACACGCCGGCGCGTCGGGCCTCCCCGCCCTCCACAATAAACGCGATCCGCTCCTCGGGTGACATCGGCAGGAAGTCTTCGTACAGAAAGTGCGGTCGTGGCATGCCGCGTGTGTCCAGGATGAAGTCAACCAGGGAGACAACGACGGCGCGCGGGTCACGCAGGATGAACAGATGGTGATACGAGCAGGCCGAAAGCAGACGCCGCAACGTGGGCGTATACATGACGTGGCCCAGGATATAGCGCCCAGCCGAAAGGGAGCCCAGCCAGCGGCCGAAAGTGGTCGCGTCCACATGTACCGGCACCAGGGTTCCTACGGGCACGGACTCCTCGGCAGAGCGCGCGGGTTGCTTCCCTTCTCGCGCGAGGGCGTCTCGGGCCTCGCGGTAATTGATGAAGATCGGCGCCACGCGCGCGGGATCATCGAGGCTTCCGGCATCGTCGAAGTGCTCGCGGTAGCCGAACAGCTCGACGGACCTGGCCAGCAGGTGTGTACCGCTCTTGGGGAGCGAGTTGATGAAGATGCGGTCCACTAATACATGCCCATCGGCGGAGTCGCCTCGGGATCGATATACACATCCAGAACGGTAGGGCCTGGACGCTGGCAGATGGCATCCAGATCCAGATCCCGAAGATCCTGGATCGTGTGAATCGAGCACCCATGGGCACCCATCGCACGGGCCATCTGGGCGAAGTCGACCCGGGGAAAACCAAATTCCAGGTTGTGATTTGAGATCTGACGGAGACGATGCTTCACCATGCCATAGCCGCTGTCGTTCAAAATCACAAAAATGACCGGCAGCCGCTGCTCAACCGCCACCGTGATCTCCTGGCCGCTCATCAGAAAGCAGCCATCCCCGGTCAGGCAGGCCACAGGCACTCCCGGGGCACCGAGAGCTGTACCGACGGCGGCGCCGATGGCCCATCCCATGGCCGCCAGCTCGGCGGAGTGCCGGTAGTTCGTGTGCTCCCCGAGGAAGAAATAGTGCAATGTCCACGCGAGCCAGTTGCTCGTGTCGACCAGGAAACGTGTGTTCGCGGGGAAGTGCTGCATGATCTCCCACACCAGCCGTCTCGGATCGATAGGTACAGCCTCACTTTTGCGGTCGTCGGGTGCACGCAGCTCGATCTGGGCGGGGACGGAGCGCGGCACGACGGCCGGAGCGCTGTCTCTTCCGGACGAAGGCAGGGCCAGGCCGCCGTCAAGTTGCGCTTCCTGAACGCGGGTGATGAGCGCGTCGAAGACGGCCTTCACGCCTGCATGGAGGTGCAGCCGTGCCATCGGGGCGCGGGGGAAATACTGCTGGCAGGGGTGGATATGTACGAGCTTGTCGTTGAGGAGCACCTTGTCCCAGCTGGATGTGGGCCACTGCCCCAGCCCGGTCCCCGCCGCCAGGATCAAATCCACGTTCTCGTCGGTGAGCGCACGTCGCGCCGATGAATGACCCGCAAACCCGAAGACACCTCGCACCAGCGGATGGTACGGAGGGGCCCACCTTTTCCCGCGCTGTGTCGTGATGACGGCAGCATCGACCAGCTCCGCGAAGGCCATGATCGAATCGGTGGCGCCGTCGCAATGATGACCGACCAGGATGACCACGCGCCGACCGCTGCGCAGCGTCGACTCGAGATCCCGCCAGAGCCGCTCGAATGTGCTGCTATCGAAGATCGCCGGGGATTCTTGGAGGAATTGAGCGAAGCCAGGGTAGCTCGGCGACCCGGGCGCGGGGGCCCGCGAAATATCGACCGGAATGCTCAGGTGCGCCGGACCGCGCGGCAGGCGCAATGCGTGGTTGAGCGCCGTGATCAGCTTGCGCTCGAACTGCCCGGGGTGGGTGACGACGCTGCTATAGCGCGCACAATGCGCAAGCATGCCGGCGGTGTCCATCAGGTCCGGCGACGACTCCTGAAAAGAGCCGTTGCCGAACTCTGGCAGCAGGGTCTGCCCGGTTACCACGAGCAGGGGCGTGTGATCGACAAAGGCCGAAGCCATTCCCGTCAGGAGGTTGGTCGAGCCCGGTCCGGTGGTAGCGGTGCAGACGCCAAGGCGCCCTGTTTCGCGCGCGTAGCCGTCGGCCATGTTGACCGCCCCACTCTCGTGGCGGGCCATGACCATCCTCGGGCCGCCTCTCTTCTCGCTGACGTCCAGCGCCTCGAACAGCGCGGAGTTGTGTCCGCCCGGCACGCCGAAGACGAACTCCACACCGAGCATCTCCAGGTAGTCGACCAGCAGATCGCAAAGGTTCCTCGGATTCGGCGCTAGGGGTGTAGCAGGCTGGGTCATCAGGTGAATCCTTTACGATTTCGCGCGGAGCAGAGGCAAGCGGTGGATGAGCTGGGTAGGATCGTCGGTGACCGCTGCCAGGAGTCGTTGAAAATCGCCGACCATATCCGAGATTGTCGTCGCGTCGAATAGATCTTGACGGAACTGCCAGAATCCTCGCAGCTCCGAGCCCGGGGCTGCGGGCTCCTCCCACATATTCAGCGCCACATCGGATTGAATAATCTCGTGTTTGAGCAGCGGTATTGTCATCGTCAGATCGGGCAGGCGGATCTCTCCCTGCATCGGTGGCAATAGATTGAACGTTGCCCTTGCCCACAGCGGATGTCTGGGACGCCAGTCTGTGTAGCCCTCCATGGTGCGGAGCCACTGCCGGAGGGTCAGGTACTGGTTCTCCTGCGCAGCGATGACAACCTGACGGGTACGCGCCAGCAGCTCCGCAAAGCTGGGCTCGCCGGTCAGATCGATGCGCATCCAGGAACGGCCAGTGAAATGGCCGAGCAGGTGCTCGAGCTCGGGGTGGGTGCGCTTGCTGGTGGGCGCGCCGATCAGGATGTCGTCGCAGCCGCTCCAGCGGTGGAGCAGCGCCGCATAGCCGGCGAGCAGGACGATGTAGAAGGTCGCATCGTGCTGCCGCGCGAGGTCTTTCAGACGGTGAACGCGGTCGGGCGAAAGCCCCAGCGGCTGGCTGCCCGCAGCATAGGTCTGCTCGCCGTGTTCCGGGGGCCGCGGGCGATCCGTTGGCAGGTTCAGCGCCGACGGTGGGGTGGACAGCAATGTCTGCCAGTAGGCCTGTCGCGGCGCCAGCGTTTCCGGTGTGAATACACGTCGCTGCCAGCAGGCGAAGTCGGCATAGTGTAGGGAGGAACGCTGCGCCGGGAGCGGGAGGCCCGAAGAAAGGGCGGAATACAGGCTCGCCAGCTCAGCCATCAGGAGGTTGACCGACCAGGCATCCAGCAGGATGTGGTGTGTCGCGATCTGCAGGATGTGGGATTCGTCGCCGAGGCGCAGCAGGGTGATACGCAGCAACGGACCGTGGGCCAGATCGAAGGTGTAATGCGCTTCTGCGGCGGCCATCCGCGCCAGCTCCTCCGCCTGCGCTGTACCCGACAGGGCACGCATGTCCAGGAGCGGCAGGTCGACCTCGGTTGTGGGAGCAATGGCCTGCGTCGGCGCGCCGTTCCGTACCGGAAACCGGGTACGCAGGATTTCGTGGCGTCCGATCAGGATGTGCAGACTCCGGCGCAGGGCCTCCACATCGAGCCTCCCGGTGAGGTGGGCGCGGAGAAGCAGGTTGTAGAGACCGCTGAAGTCCGGAGACAAGCTGCGTAACCAGACTTCTTCCTGGATAAAGGAGAGTGGAAGTGTGTCGGTACGGGGAGCCACCGGGATGGCTGCCGCGCTCTCGGGGCGAGCGTCCGCCCTGGCCGTCTCTGTCCATTCAGCAGCCAGGGCCTTGGCCAGCGCCTCAATCGAGGTGCTCAGGTAGGCGACGACGCCCAACGGGATCGCAAGGTCACGGATGACCCGGTTCCGCAGCTCCATCGCCATCAGGGAGTCGAACCCGAGCTGGTTCAAGGACCGCTTGACGTTCGGGGGCTCCTCCGGACTCCATCGCAGGATTGCCACCAATTGCTCCTGGAGGTAGTCTGACAGGTGCTTTCTCCGCTGGGCAGGCGTGGCGACGGCCAGTCGGTCACGCCAGGCTGGCTGCCCGGTGTCGCCCGTCATTTTTGGATCCTGGATCAACTCCATACTCTGATCGTGTGCCGTCAGGATCCGCTGCGCCTCGGCCGGGGACAGGGGGGGCAGGTCCGTCTGGCTCTCGACATTCAGATCTGGCAGTGGCTGTCCGTGACACCACAACCAACCAAAGAGGCGCTCCAGGGACAGCGCCTCGTTCAGGCTGGGATCCAGGGCGGCAACAACATGCGCGCCCTCCTCGACGAACAGGCTCAGGCCGGGCTTGGGACCGAGTTCCACCCACAGGTCTACCGACAGCGCGCGCGCCACCTCCCACGCTTCGCGGAAGCGCACCGGCTCGGACATCGCCCGCCCCCAGTGCGACGCATCCACGCCCGACACATCCACGCCCGACACATCCACGTCCGACAGGAGGGCACCGGTCACGCTGCTCACCCAGGAGAGACGCGGCAAACCATGGGCCACACCCGACGCGAAGGCCACCAGATCCGGCGCAATGTCGCGCACCGCCGGGCTGTGCATCGGCAGCGCCACACTCAAACCACGGGTGGAGATGCCTGCGGCCCGGAGCTGAGATCGGACCCGCTTCAGCCCTCCGATGCTGCCAGAGAGCACCGTCCAGTCCGGCGCGTTGTCCCCGGCCAGCCACACCTCGTCCTGCTTCGCCAACAGCGCTGCGACAACCTCCTGGCCTGCACCCACCAGCAACATTCCGCCCCGCAGCTCCGATGCCCGCAGCCGCCGGCCCAGATCATCCAGCAGGCGCATCCCGTCGGTCGGGCTCAGCGTGCCTGCGAGCACGGCAGCTACATATTCACCCACCGAATGTCCACAGACCGCCACAGGACGAACGCCCCGGGAGGCCAGGGTTTCGGCGAGCCCCAGCTCCAGCGCCCCCAACAGCAGCTTGCTGGTGTGCAGATCCCGCCACTGCGCCAGGGAGGCGTCGAGCGCTCGAAGGTCGGACCGTCCTACCACTTCGAGAAGCCCGGCGACCGACGCCGCGAACCGCGCGTCCTGTCGCACCAGCGCCGCTCCGGCGCCGGCACGCTCGCTGCCTTCACCGGTCAGAAGGAAGCCGACCCGGGGCGGCACCTCTCCGGCGGTGCCGGTGACCAGGCCGGGGTGGGCGCGCCCCGCGAGGAGCGCCCTCAACGCCGACAGCAGCTCCTCCCCGGTCTGGCCAACGACGACGGCGCGGTGACCGCCGTGCGTCACACCCGCCCGAAGGGTCGCGGCCACACGGGTGGGGGGCTCTCCTCGGACCAGCCGGGCCGCGACCACCGTAGCCTGCTCTCCGAGCGCGCGCGTGTCCACTGCAGAGAGGTACACACAGATAGACAGGTTTTGTACGCCGGGAGTAGCGGAGACCGAATTATGCTGAATCAATTCGCTCCTCCCAGGCGAAAGCTGGCGAAATCCCAGCAGGCGCGTCCCGATATCCCGGGCCTTGCTCGACGTCAACTGAGCCGCCACACAACGGGCCGTTCTGCACCCGCTCACCGACCGCAGGAGAAAGGTGTTGGATATTTTGTGTCTACATAATTGTAAGCGTAAGCCATTCCAGCACCAGCGCGGGCTTCTCCACCCCCTCGATCTCCACCGCCACGTCCAGGGTGCTCAGGTAGCGTCCGCCGCCCTGATCCTGGAGGGATTTCAGGGCAAAACGTCCGCGCACCGCCGCGCCACTTTTTACGGGTGCTACAAAGCGCAGCTTGTTGAAGCCATAGTTCATGCACATTTTTGCGCCCTCCAGGCTGGGCACCGCCTCATAGCTGAAGGAGGCCACCAGGGAGAGGGTCAAAAAGCCATGGGCAATGGTGGTGCCCAGGGGGCTATTCTGTGCGGCAACCGGATCCACATGGATGGGCTGATGATCGGCGGTGATATCGGCAAAAGTGTTGATGTCCGCCTGGTCGATCCGTCGCCAGGCGGAGACACCCAGATCCTGGCCCACCAGCGCGTGAAGATCTTCGACACTCACCAATTTGTTAAATGCACTCATAGGAAGTCCTTGGGGGAAAGCAGGATGTCAAGCTCTGCCGCATGCCGACGCCATTTGTCCGGGGAGGGCGCGGAAAGGGTCACGCGGGTCTGTGGAAGCGGCCCCGTAGCCAGGCTGTGGTCCCAAGGCAGCGCCGCTACCGCTGCCACCGTCGCCAATGTCTGGTGTGGGTTTTTGACCAGATCGTCGTAGTGTACGATGCACTGTTGGGCGGCGGGTACAGCCCTGAGATCTGTCTGAATCGTCCGGTTTGCCACCTCCCACTGGGCGGCGGCGATCTCCAGGATCGGGCGATCCACAAAATCAGACCAGCCGGGTATTAACAAAAAACTCCAATCACGATAGGGCCAGCCCGGCAGGCCCGCGTAGGACAAAAATCGTCGGGAGCGCCAGCCTTCGACAAGGCTGCTGATGTTTTCTCTGGCATCCCGACGCAGATACACAAAGATCCCGTCCGGGAAGGCGGCATGGAGGAAGGGGATCCTCAGTGCGTTGGCGGGCGTTTTTTCGAGAAAGCGCAGCTTTTGGGGGCGCTCTTCGGCGGGGATGTCATCGTAGAAGTGCCCCCTCCGATCCACCAGCCGCCGCGTTAGTTTTTGTTGGAGTTTTTTTATGATGACGGGCGTGGCTTCTGCGGCGGTCAGCCGATCTGAGGGGTAGCCACGATAAGAAGGATGTAGCTCGGGAATCCCGCGAATCACTTCATGGCTTTCCCCGCCGATAGTCCAAACATCAGGGCAGCGGGCCAGCAGATCAAAGAGCAGTGTGCTCCCGGATCGGGGCGCGGAGACGATAAAAATGGGGCGCTCAAAGTGCGGATCGGGGCCAATTATGGACGCTGTGGACGACCGCACCGGAGGGGGGCGGTGGAGTCGCCGGGGAGCCGGGGGCGAGGGGTGCAACATCGTCTCGATCACCGTGGTCGCCATCCGGCCTGTACCCGCCAGCTTCGGGCGTAGCTGCTCCCCAAAATCCAGGAGGAGATCCTGGTAGGCCAGCTCTCCGGCGCGGCTGTGGCCAAAATGCCCAAAAACATGCGTCCAGCGGTCGAGAAGTGCCGCAAAAGTGTCGATAATCTGGTCCCGAAGGAGGCCCCTCTCTGGCAGCCCGCCCTTGGTCAGCTCGACAAAAATCTCTTCCCCCAGTCTGGCCAGCTCCTCCGGACGCAGCACCTCCAATTGGGGGGACTCCAAGAGGAGCGGACCGCCGCCGCCTCCCTCCCCCGGCAGCTCCTTCGACTCCACAACCAGAAACACAACAGCATGGTCGGACGGGTTTTTCAGCCCATATTCTCTTGACGTGTCAAGAATCCATAATTCCCCTGCCGCCGGAAGCGCCACTTCCTCCCCCACCTGCAACTCTACCGACGCAGCCGTAACGATTGGCATACAAAAAGTGTACCGACGGTAGTGGTGGTAATTCCAGTCCACCCCGCGAACCGTCGTGGCGCCGGGCTCCGTCCGCACCAGGAAGCTCCGTGCGATCGGAACGCTCAGGGCGTCCAGCAGTTTCTTCAGGGCCGGGCAACGCTCCAAAGCCGGCGTTGGCCGCACCGGACCGGCAATCGAAAAATCGTGGTTGGCGGTCCCTCCCACCGCCACCAGCGGAATGGAGGCTCGGCCCAGCTTTCCACCCGGCAGCGGGAGCCAATCTTCTGCACCAAAGCAGGCAATCTCCCGGGTGGCTTCCGAAAGCACTGTCGAAGGTGTCGTCGTGAGTTCTATGCGCGTGGGCAGCAGGGAAAGGGCTTGGGGAAGGCGCACTAGTGCTCCCAGCGTAGCCGCGTGGTGTCCACGGGGGCGTCCGTCCATCCCTGTGCCAGCTTTTCGGCATCTTCGCGAGAGATGGGCTCGACCATGTAGATCCGATCATCTGGGCTGAAATGCAGCCGCTTGTAGACCGTGGAATCCCGTAGTTCGAGAACCTGGTTGTCACCCCGGGCGCCATCGGCGGTGCTGGCCAGCGGGCTCAGCGCGATCCGACGGTTGCCGACCACAAACAGCCGCTCCCCTTCAAAAACCGCATCCTGGATCCACGGGGAAGGAACAGCTATCTTTTCTTCGACCTGCAGAGAAGAATCCAACAAAAAAACCTGGCCGCCCTCGGTATCGCAGAGCATCAGTCCCCCCCCAGTCCGGCGCCGCAGGGCATGGGGGCGTCGCAGACCCGCCAGCACCACGTCTATCCGGCCCGTGGGGCGGTCGATCCGTACCAATTCTCCAGTGCTGAACAGGGTGGCCAGCACGGTATTGTGGTCCCACAGCAGCGCCGAGTTGGGGTGGGTGCTCAGGGCCGCCGGCATGTAGCGGCGGTTGTAGTCCTGCCCGCGATCAAAAGACTGCCCCAAGCGGAAACGTTTTCCGCCATAGCCATGCTCAAAGAAGAAGAATTCCCAGAGGATCTCCCCCTGGTCATCGATCTCTGCCAGCAGATCGCTGCCGGAGCTGCTGACCAGCAGGCCGCGCGGGGTGGCATCCAGCGTATGCAGGTGGTTGAACCAGCGATGTTTTTGTCGGGCCGTGATGGTGGCGCCGCTCAAGGTCGCGATTTCGTCGTGCCCCCACAGGCACACCCGCAATTTCCCCTGATCCAACAAAAATCCGGTGGGCTTGGGTAGGCGAAGCGAGCCCAGCACTTTCTGGTGGTCCCAGTCCACCACCAAGAGGAAGCCGGCTGCAGCCCGAAAGGCGGGTGGATGTTCGGCCCCTTGCGCGGTGATGGCATCCAACAAAATCCGCTTGTGTGCCTGGGCATCCTCGTAGACGGCGGTCCATTGGTCAATCACCACGCTGATCAGACAGTACACGGCGGCCTCAGGAGTCCGACGCTTCCAGCGCGTCGGTCAGGCAGTGCCCCACATAGTCACCCCACAGGATACCCTGGCGGGTCAGGCTCAGGGCCTCGTCGGTGACCTCCATCAGCCCTCCAGCGACCAGGGCATCCACCGTCGGCTTGCAGAACAGCAGCACATCAAAACCATAGCGTTTTTTGAACTCTTTCCGGTCAAAACGGAGGAGCTTCATCCCTAAAGAAATGTCGCGGGTCATCTGCTCGCGTGCCGTCAGCCGATAGCCACGCGCCAGGGGTACCTTTCCTGCTTCCACCATTTCGACATAGCGGCCTACCTCGGCGGTATTCTGAAGGGTATGACCCCGCCAGAGGCCGAAGGCCGACACGCCAAAACCATAGGTCTCTCCGCCACGCCAGGAGCTGGTGGAGTGCTGCTGCATGAAGCCACCACCCTTGGTAAAGGTGAAGAAATTCACCGGAAGATAGCCGGAATTTTCAAAGCACTGGATGGCGTGGGCGGTGAAGCGCACCTCGTCCTGATCCGTGGGAAGCACAAGGGTATTTTTGCGGATATTTGTGAAGTATGCGCTATTTGTGTACACCTCCGTTTTGTAGACGGTCAGCGAGTGGACGTCACTTTCCAGCGCCCGATCGACGGTGTAGGCCCAGGTGTCGTCCGTCTCTCCGGCCAGCCCGCTCATCAGATCCAGGTTGACCACGGCACCGGTGGCTTTGGCCAGGGCAATCGCCTTGCGGGCATGTTGTTCGGTGTCCACCCGGCCGGTCTTGGCAACAATTTCGTCCTTAAAGGACTGAATGCCCATGCTGATCCGGTTGACCCCCAGCTCGGCCAGGTGGGCCGCTTTGCCCTCGGTCAGGGTGACCGGCTCGGCCTCGACCGTGATCTCCGGGTTGTCGAAGTGGAAGTTTTTCTGGAGAGCCTCCCAGATACGGTTCATGTTGTCTTTTGACAACACGGTAGGGGTGCCGCCGCCGAAGTAGATGGTCTTTATCGGTTGTTCGTTCAGATGATATTGCTGCGCAACATGCCCGATCTCCCGGCATAAGGCTGCCACATACCGATCGATCTCCGCCTTCCGGTTTTCACCCAGCGTGGTGACTTTGTAGAAACAATATTCGCAGCGCTGGATACAGTAGGGAGTATGAAGGTAGAGGTTCAGCGGCCGAGGCGCCGAAAAGCGGTCGATCACCTCGGGCCGCCAGTAGCGAAAAGGCGGGTAGTTGGTGAGGAAGCCACGGCGGCTGGGGTCGGCACCCGGGTTCGGCTCGGCGCTGCTGCTCATCGGTTTTCCTTGGCGGCCTGCATATCCGCGATGTTCTGGGCCAGCACGTTGAGGCTGGCAAAGGTCTGGCTGTTCAGCTCGTCGGCCGGGAAGCTGACGTCGTAGCGCTTTTCGATCAGGGCAATAAATTCAAAAAGCACCATCGAGTCCAGCATCAACCCTCCTTCTAACAGTGGAGCGGTGGGGTCGATAACGGTGTCTTCCATACGAAGGTCCAGGCCCTCCGCAATCATTTTTGTAAGCTCAGCAACAATGTCTGAATTCATACAGGTCGTGCCTCAAGGGGGTACGAAGGGAGGAGCCCCAACAGCGCTCTGCGGTCAAGTTTTCCGCTCGGCAACGAAGGAAGTGCCGGGAGCACATGCACTTCGTCGGGAACAACATAGGCAGGCAGAAATTTCTGGCAATTCTGGCGTAGGGGGCCGACTTCCAGCGTGATCCCCTCGCGTGGGGTGCAGAAGGCGACAATGGCGCGACCCCGCCGGGTTTCGCCTGCGATCACGATGGCTACACGCGCTACGCCGGGCAGACCCTCGATGGCGCGCTCCAGCTCCGGCAACATCACCAGGCGCCCGTCGCGGTTGACGGCGTGATCACGACGTCCACGCAGCTCCACCTGGCCATCCGGGGAAATCTCGGCGAGATCCCCGGTAGCAAACCAGCCTTCTTCCAACCGGGGATCCCTCGGCAGGGGCCGGCCGTCGGGATCCACATAGCCTTCAAAACCATAGGGATGTGCACACAAAAGTTCGGTCAGCAGCTCACCGGGCTCCCCATCGGTCTGGGCTTCCAGACGCAGCTGCACCCCCGGCAAGGGCCGGCCTACGGTCGTCTCCCCCGTCCTCCCTCCCGCCGTCTCTCCCGTCGTCTTCCCCAGATTGTTGGGGGCCCGGGCATCCGTCGCACAGACCACCCCCATTTCGGTAGAGCCATACAGGTTGACCACCCGCCGATAGATCCCTTCGGCAGCCTGAAAAACGATAGGATCGAGCTTGTCTCCGGCCACCACTACATGGCGATAGTGACCCGGCGCGGCACGCGGCCGTACCAGGGTATTGCACAGGTTCGGCGAGAAAAACGCGACGGTGGGCCGATGGATCCGCTCCCGCTCCAGGTAGCGGATCAGGTTGGCTCCCTCCACCAGATCGATGGCGGCGCCCGCGAGCAGAGCAGGCAAAAAGCCAGCCCCCAGGCCGAACATATGCGCCAGTGGCACCGGAATGGAGACACAGTCGCTGCTCTCCAGGGCCAGCCGCTCCACGGCATTCCGGGCGTTGGCGATCAGAGTCGCATGGCTGTGGACCACCAGCTTGGGCGCGGCAATGCTACCCGAAGTACGCAGCAGCAGCCGATCCCGGCGGAGAAGGGAGGGTAGTGGCTGCCTTTCCTCCAGCAATTGAAGCTCTAGAAAATGGGCAGGATCGGGGAGCCCGCCGTCGTGGCCGGTCAAGCTCCGCACCCGGATTTGATGGCGCAGAAAGCCAGGCAGGGGCTGGGCTGCGGCGGGCTGCGGCGGCAG
>CAITDR010000531.1 GCA_903891165.1 uncultured Pseudomonadota bacterium | reverse complement strand
GGCCATGAAGCTGACCAACTTCGCCTCTCTGGACCCCGACCTGCAACGGAAAGGGATCCGTGGTCTTCCGGGGGCGAGTATGGGGGATCGGGCCGTCTGGACCGCCTTTTTGTCCGACTGGAACGGCATGGTGGAGCAAAGTGCAGCGGCCTTTGATGCCTTGATGCCTCCGATTACGAGCGTTTTGGCTGACGCAGCGCGCGCGCCCCATGATACGCCAAACCCTGTTGCTCCACGTGGTCCAACCACCGTCCAGCGTTCCGTCGCCATTCGCCGGGGTCAGGATTGGTTCCGTGCCACCCTTAAAGCCGGGTTTGATGGGCGCTGTTGTATCTCTGGCTGTGACATCGACTCGATGCTGGTTGCCAGCCACATTGTCCCGTGGTCAGAGGAAGAAAGCCTCCGACTGAATCCTCGAAATGGACTTCTTCTCTCGGCTATCCATGACCGTGCCTTTGAGCATGGCTATCTCGCGATCTCCGACGAAAATCGAGTGATGGTCGCCACGGCAGTCCGAACCTCCACCAACGCCTTTTTGCGACAAGCCGTCGGCAGTTTTCGCGAGACGCCGCTGCGGATGCCGGAGCGTTTTCCGCCGGACCCTGCCCTGCTCAAACGCCATCGCGAGCGCCGATTTCGGGGATAGAGCCGCCCGTAGATCGTGGCAGCCCCCAACCTGACCCCCGGCGCCTGCGGCGCCCCGCCGCACGCGCCTTGCGCGATCCCGAGAATACTCCCCTTATCCCCACCCCTTCTCCTGAATGAACCCTCATTCAGCAAAAAATAAGGCCCGCTCTCCATCGGGACAGCAGGCCTCTTCGCAAACGAACCCCGGCTCTCAAGTGAACCCGGGTTCACATGCTCTGCACCCGTTCAGCTCCCGCTGGCCTGGAGCATCAGCAGCTGGAGACGTTTGGCGAAGCCTGCGGTGTCTTCCAGGTTGCCTTCGGCGATGCGCGCGTAGTCCAACAGCAGCTTGGCCACGGGCTCGGCCTGCTCGGTGGCACCGGCGGTCTGCAGCACCACCAGCTTCCGGACCAGCGGGTGCTCGGGGTTCACTTCGAGGATGCGCCGGGCTTTGGGGGCGTCCTGACGCGCGGCGCGCAGGATCCGCTCCATGTTGGCACTTACGGCGCCCTCTCCGTCCACCAACACCGCCGGGGAGTCGGTCAGCCGTGTGGTGGTCCGTACATCTTCTACTTGACCGGTCAAGAGCCCTTTGAGCCAGCCCACGAAGGGTTCGGCCTGCTTCTTGGCTTCTTCGGCGATGGGATCCTCGTCGGCGGGCAGGTCGGCCTTGGCCACACTCTTCAGCGGGATGGTCTCGAAGCTGGGGACGTTCATCACCACCCATTCATCGACCGGGTCAGAGAGCAACAGAACTTCCCAGCCCTTTTTGCGGAAGCGCTCCAGCTGCGGGTTGCTCTTCATCCTCTCCAGATCCAGCCCGGTCAGGTACCAGATCGCGTCCTGCCCTTCTTTCAGCTCCGCCTTGACGGTGGCCAGGTCGCGCCAGCCTTCGGCGGTGGTGCTCCGGAACCTCAGCAGCGGCAGCAGGCTCTCCTTGTTGTCTCCATCTTCGGCGACACCCTCTTTCAGCGTTCCTCCAAAGGACTCCCAGAACTTCAGCCAGTTCTCGGGCTCCTCCCGCGAAATCTCGGTCAGCCGCCGCAGCACACGCTTCACCAGCTGCTTTTTGATGGCGTTGATGATGGGGGTGTTCTGGAGGATTTCACGCGACACGTTGAGCGAGACTTCGGGGGCGTCCACCACACCGCGCACAAAACGCAGGTACCGGGGCAGCAATTGTTCGGCATGCTCCTGGATCAGCACGCGTCGCTGGTACAGCTTCAGGCCCTTCTTTGTGTCGGGATGATCGAGGTCGAAGGGGCGCTCTTCGGGGAAGTACAGCACCGCTCCGAACTCAAAGGGCGCCTCCGACCGGAAGTGCAGCCAGAACGCGGGCCTCCGCCAGTCACCGGTGATGTGTTTGTAGAAGGCGATGTACTCGTCTTCCGTCACTTCCTTGGGGTTCTTCGCCCACAATGCGGTGGACTGGTTGACCCGCTCTCCCTCCAGCATGACCGGGTACTGCACGAAGTCGGAGTGCTTTTCCACGATCTCCTTCAGCTTCCACTGGTCGGCGTACTCTTGCGACTCCGCACGCAGGTGCAGGGTCACGTCGGTGCCACGGGTGGTCCGCTTTCCGGCGTCCACAGAAAATGTGCCGCCGCCGTCACTTTCCCAGTGTACCGCCTCGGAGCCGGGCTCTCCCGACAGGCTCTCCACCTCTACCCGGTGCGCCACCATAAAGCTGGCGTAGAAGCCTACTCCGAACTGTCCAATCAAACCCTCGGCGCTGTTTCCGCGTTCTTTCAGCACTTTCGCGAAGGCCTTCGTGCCGGACCTGGCGATGGTACCCAGGTGCTCGATGGCCTCTTCCTTGGTGAGCCCGATGCCGTTGTCGCTTACGGTGATGGTGCCCAGGTCCTTGTTGAAGGACAACGTGACGGCGGGATCCCCTTCTCCTGGCAGCAATTCGGGCTTGGAAAGCGCCGTAAACCGCGCGCGGTCCAGCGCATCCGACGCATTCGAGATCAGCTCCCGCAGGAAGATTTCGCGGTCGGAATAGAGAGAGTGAACAACAAGGTCCAGAAGCTGCTGTACTTCGGCCTGAAAAGACATGGTCTCGGACATTTGACTCCTGGCCGGCGGCAGGGCCGGCATCTACGGGGGAAGGGATAGGGACGCTATGGCGCTCGTCAAGGGGTCAACAAGCCCGATCCTCCGGAACGGGCTATCTTTCCGGGGCGGATCGGCTGGCGCCACCGCAGCGAGGCGTTTGTGGCAAAGAGCACCCTGAAATTGATCGGTGTCTACGAGCCCTGGGGGCCCTGGGCGCGTCAGGGTCGCCTGGTGCGTGCCAACGGGACCGAAGTCGGGGTGCTGGTCCGGGTGATGGAGGCGGCAGCGGAGGGGGAGCCCTTTTCCCGCTTGAAGGAAGATGCACGCCTCTTAGGACGTCTTCAGCACGAAAATGCCCTTCGCCTGGAGAATGTGAGCGCCGTGGGCGGCAAGATGGCCCTGGTCCACGAGGGTTTTGACGGGGCTTCCGCGGCGGTGATCACCCGCTCTCTTGCCCAGAAAAAGCAGGTCTGGCCAGCACGTGCTGCGGTAGAGCTGGCGGCCCAGGTGGGTCTGGCCCTGGAAGAGGCGCTCCGCATCCAGGACGGTCCGCGGCGTCTGGTCCACCCCGGCCCGGGGCCGGACTGGATTCTTGTAGATGCAACGGGGAAGATTAAGCTGGCCGGCCTGATGGTGCTCCATCCCGAGCTGGAGCCTCCTTCGGTGCCGCCGGGCTACCGCTCTCCGGAGGGGGGCCTGGGTCTTGCCGGGGCCGCCTATATGGTCGGTGCCCTTTTGATCGAGCTTTTAGGCGGAGAACCGCCGCCAGAGGCTGCAACCGAGTCCGGCCCCCACGAAGCGGTGATCCGCCGCGCCGTGATCCGTGTCCTTGCCCGTCCCGGCGAGGCGCCGGGTGATGCCACCGTCCAGATCCTTCGTCAGGCCCTGGCTTTTGACCCCAATACCCGTGGCACTCCCGGCGCTTTGGGGCGTCGCCTTCGCGAGCTGGCCGTGGCCCTCCAAAGCCCCGGCCTCCGCACCTGGGCACCCTCCGCAATTCCTGATATTGTTGCTTCCGAATCCAGGCCCACCCTCCCCAATCCCGGCGACCAGAGCGAGGTTTTTGTGCTCCCCGCTGCCAAAGCAGCCGGGCGCTCCGATCCCCTCCCCGAAGCGGCAAGCCAGGTTTTCCAGCGTGGAAAGGCCGCTCTTTTAGACGAGATGGCCACCCCTGAGCCGGCCACCCGCCGCCTTGTCACGCCTCCCCCCTCCCCCGTGGGCGGCGGCCGCTTGGCCCGTCCTGAGCCCCCCCGCCCCGACGCGGCACCCCGTATCGGCGCCCTCCCCCCCCCAAAGGTGTCGCTCCCCCCAGGGGTTCTCCCCGATCCGGCCACCGGATCCTGGCCGGTCCCCGTCGAGGCCCCCGCCCGCCTCGCGCCTATCCCCAAGACCGCGGTCGCCGAGCCCGCCCGCCCAACGCCCTCCGCGCCGGTTGCCAAGGCCCCTCAGCCGCCCCCCGCGCCGGCCCCCGCCTCAAAAGCTCCCCCCATCCAAAAGGCCCCGCCCGCCCAAAAAGCGGCTCCGGTCGCCCGCCCGGCCAGCAGCACCCCCTTGGCCACCCCCGAGCGCGCCCCTCTTCCCGAGGCGGCCTCCGAAGTTTTTGTGCGCCCCTCCCCACCTGCCAAAGCCGCCCCGGTGGAGCCTGCGCCGGTGGTCCAGCCGCCCCTCAAAAATCCGCCTCCGCCTGCGGTTCCCACCTTTCAGGAGGAGCCACCGCTACGGCCCCGAGGAGCCCCGATTGAGGAGGAGGAAGACGAGGAGGCTGAGAAGACCGAGCTGGGAACCATGCGGAGTTTTGGGCTGGACACCGAAATCCAGCCGCCCTCCCCTCGGGTGGCCGCTCCCGTCGCGGCCCCGATCGAGGAGCCCGAGCAGCCGCCGGCCCCTCCCCGCGATCGCCGCTGGTTTTTCCTTATCGGTGGCGTCCTTCTTTTTATTGTTCTGGTGGTCGCGACCGTCGTGGCCGCGCTGGTGTTCTGGCGCCCGGGAACCAGCGTCCCGGAGACTCCTCCAACATCTGCGCCTTCCGCCGTGACTCCGATCGGAGTCACGCCAGAAAGTCCTCCTGCTTCGCCGGCTCCGGCGCCAGCCGCTGAAGCTCCGGCAGTGCCCACCCCTCCCTTCGAGCCGGTCGCCGCTCCTGCGCCGTCGATGGCGCCCGCCCCTTCTCCAGTTGCGGCTCCCGTGCCCAGCCCGGCACCAAGCCCGGTCCCTGCTCCCGTGCGTAGTCCCGCACCGAGCCCGGTCCCAGCACCGGTCCCAGCACCCGCGCCAACCCCCGCTCCGGCGCCAACCCCAGCACCGGCACCAAGCCCCGTTCCCGCTCCGGCGCCCTCACCGGCTCCTGCTCCCGAGCCCGCCCCGGCGGCGGCTCCGCCCGAAGCAGCCCCCACCGCATCCGTCAGCTTCACCTCCGGTGATCCGGCGATCAGCCTCGTGGTCAAATGTGGCGACAGCCGGAAGAGTGGCCCCGCCGTCAGCTTCCCCGCCGCCCCCCTCGGCCCCTGCAAGGTCGAAGGACGCACCGGCGACACCGCGCTGGTGACCATCGTAGCCATCACCGCAGACCGTGCATATACCTGCTTCGGCGGCGGACAACGGAGTTGTCAGTAGCGCTATCTGCCCAAATGGGAGCGGCTGTGGTACCGTCCGCGGTCGGCCCCTCTTTCTTTTGGTGTCTCCATGCTCCTCCTGCTTGTGGCGCTCGCCTGTAACGGTTCCAACAACACGCCCCCGCCCGCACCGGTAGAGGCTCCTGCGCCTCCAAAACCCACGCCGGATGTTCTTTTTGCGCGTGGCCTCTACGAAAAGGTTCTGGAAGAGGCTCAGAAGGCCATCATCGAGAAGCCCGAGGATGCCGCTGGTTGGGAGCTTCTGGAACTCTCCGCCATCCGTGCGGGAAAAGCCTCGGAGCAGGTGGACAAGCTGGCTGTCGATCAGGCTCTCGGCGGTCAGACGGCACGGCACCACCTCCTTCGGGGTACTCTTGCCCTCTCCGCCAAACGCCCTGCGGATGCGATGACTTCGGCCAACGCACTCCTTCCCGTGGCCGAAGGGGACGGTGCCTGGCTGGTCGCGGCCGCGGTGGCTCAGGGGGCACCTGCTCCCGCCGGACTTTCCCCGGCGGTGACGACGCTGTTGGCCCTCCAGTCTGACAAAAACATGGCCTGGAATGGGGCCGTAGACGCCCTGGGTGGCTGGCATGTCGCCCTTCTCCGTGGCCAGTTGAAGCTACAACGCGGCGACAAGGCGGGCGCTCTGGCCGAGGCGACGGCCGCCGAAGTGGGGGGTGCCACGGCACGGGAAGCGGTGCTGGCCCTCCGCCTCGCCGCCTCCACCCCCGAAGAAGGGTGGAATGCGACGGCTACTGCCGTAAAAGCGGCGATGGCCACCGATCCAGCCGGAGCGGCCCTTCTTCTAGATCGAGGTGTGGACAGCGCACTCAATAGCTGGCAGCTGAAGGCGGCCATTGACCTCGCCACTGAGGTGCGAAAAGCCGCCACAGACGCGAAGAACAGCTATGGGGATGCCATGGGCGCCCTGGCGGAATCGCGGGCACGCCTCTATGCGGGTGAGCCACTCACTGCCCTGGATGACGCCAATGTGGCGGTTGCGCAGCCTGCTTTGAAGGAGGCGGCCTCCTGGCAGTTGGTCTTCGTCCACGCTGCCCTGGGCGAGAGTATGGAGGTGGAGAAGCTGATCAGCGCCCTTCCCGAGGCCCGCCGTCCGGCCGCCCAGGATCTGGTCAAGGCCATGCGCGGCACGACGGTGAGCCTGCCCACTCCCGGCCTGGAGGGCAACGAAGCGGCCCTTCAAGCCCTGCTTGGCGCTGGTTGGCTGGCCGATCCCGGCCCCGCCCGGCAGGCGGCCTTACAGGCCCCCGCACCCCGCCTTCGCCTTTGGGCGGAGCTGTCTCTGGACCGTAAAAAGCTCTCCTTCCAGGAGACCCCCGCTGCAAAGGCCGAGGCCAATGTCCGCAGCTTTCTATCGGGAGGCTCCTCCTCCTCTATCGAAACCAATGACCATCCAGAAGCGACAGCCTGGAAACAATTGTTGGGTAAAGAAGAGGCTACCGGTACCTCTGGCGGGGTGAGCGCCTGGCCCCGCGCCCGGGCCGCCCTTGCGACCGGGGACCTGACCAAGGCGGTGCGCGAGTACGGCACCCTGGCCATTTCGATCCCCGCCTGGCGCAGCGGGCCTTGGGAGCCCCTTTTGGCGCTGGATGGCCCCCTTCCCGAGGAGATGCAGGTGGAAAGTGCGCTGCTTTCCGGCGCCTCCGATCCCCTGCCCGTGGCCACCCTGATGCACGGCTGGCAGCACCGGGTGTCGCTGTACCGGGAGCTGTGGAAGGAGGGCGTCAGCCCGGTGCCCAACGTCACCAACGACACCGTCCGCCGCACCGTCTGGGATGCAATGGCTGCCCATCGGGCCGCACAGATCGATTGGATCGCCGGGAAAGGCCCTGCTCCCGCT
Source organism: uncultured Pseudomonadota bacterium (assembly GCA_903891165.1). Taxonomy (GTDB): domain Bacteria; phylum Myxococcota_A; class UBA796; order UBA796; family SXON01; genus CAITDR01. Next base: position 5,767 of record CAITDR010000531.1, on the reverse strand, counting down.
ACCACCGCCTCCGCATTGGCCACTGCGGAAGCCAAGGCGGGCTTGGTGAATTTCCAGCCGCCCTCCCTGACTTCCCTGCGCAACAACCTGTCCCGCGCCGCCCTTCTTTCCCTGCGCCAGCTACCAGGCAGCGTAGAAGTGCTGATTCTGACCGAAGAAGGCGGAAAAGTGGTAACTCTCCCCGGACGCTTCGCCGAGGATGTGACCAAGCTGCTCCAAGGTCTGCCCACCGGCCAGGCCGCCGCCACTGGCAACCGGGTGCGCAGCACTCTTTTAGACCCGTTGATGGCGGATCTTCTCCTCGGCCTGGGGCGCTACCTGATTGTCGGAAATGCGGCCTTGGGCGCCCTTCCCATCGCCGACCTGCCCGAGCAGGAGGATGCCCAACGCTACCTGATGGAGATCCGTTCGGTTGGTCATTATTCCACCTTTGACCAGGTGATTCCCTCCAACGATGTACCTGGAGACTCCAACGGAGAGATGTTTGCCATCGTCGGCAGCCCGCAGGAGGCCGACGTGCTCCGTCGGGCCTTTATGAAGGCCAAAGTCTACACCGCTACCGAGGCCACCCTGGCCATGTGGCGGGAACACGCGCCCAAAGCCACCTATCTGCACCTGGGTCAGCTCCCTACCGCAACCGACGGCGGCATCCGCCTCTCTGATGGGGTGTTGAGTCTGGCCGAGATCGGGGCCACCAACCTCGCCGCGCAGGTGGCTTTTGTGGAGGGCGACGGCGCACTTCCGGCCCTCGCGCGGGCACAGGTGCTCCGGAAGGCGGGGATCCCCGACGTGATGACCCTGGGGTGGACCAGCGACCGCCAGCTGCACCTGACCACCGTCGGCTACTGGTGGGAGCTGGTCTCCGGCAAGTCCTCGGCGGGTCGGGCGCTTTCGGAGGCGCGGCCACGGGCCCTGAAGGAGGCGGATGCCGCTGCCCGCCAGCAACCCCAGATTTGGGGCGGCTACTTTTTGGTGGGGAGGTTCTGATTGTTGCCCCTACCCGGTCTGAACGGCTGGGAACACTGGGCCCCCCCCGAGGTTGCCGCAGAGGTGGACCCCCTGTCCTGCCTTCTGGTAGTGGACAAAATCCCATTCGACGACCGCAGCCGCTGGACCCTTCAATCCGGCGGTAAAACTCTCGAAGTAGAGCGCAAAAACGCTGGTTTTACCCTCACCCATCCGTTGGGGGTATGGAGCTGCGAAGTCAGCCCCTCCGGGAGTGTTCTCAGCAGCCCCGCTGGCGTCTGGCGCCTGGAGCGTCGCGACGACCGGGTGGAAGTCCACGGCCCCGGCGGCCTGGAAAGCCGCCTGACCTTGGACCAGGGGCGCTTGGTGGGCTGGGTGGATCCCGGCGGCGGACACACGGAGCTGCGTCGGAACGAGCAGGGGCAGATCGTCCGCGTGGAAGGCCCGGGAGGTCCGGCCTGGACCATCGACTGGGACGGCAACGACCTGCGGAGCCTTCGCCGGGAGGACGGTGCCCGCTGGGGTCTGGGCGACAGCCGGGTGGAGGATCCCACGGGCAGGAGTTTTCCCTATCTGAAGGCAGGAGAAGGCCGGGGGACGACGGCAGCTTGGACCCTCCGCGGGGACCACTACCTGGATGGGGCCGGTCGCGAGCTTCGCCTGGTGCGGGACCCCGAGGACCGGGTGGTGGAGATCCGCTGGGGAGGCAGCAGCTGGCGTCTGGAGCGCGACGCTGCTGGTAACCTGAGCGGCTTCACCGATCCTTCTGGTTTGAGCTGGTCTCTCCGCTGGTCAGGACCGCGGGTGGTCGAGATAGGCCAGCCCGACGGGCGCCAATACCGCCTGGACTGGAGTGCCGAGGGTCTTCCTCAGCGCCTTCAGCGCGGCGGCGCCTATTGGACTTTTCAATACCAGAAGAACCACCTCCACAGTCTTCGGCTGCCCTGGGGAGGTGAACAGCGTATCGACTACGACGCGGCGGGGCGGGTGACCGGTCTGGGGCGGGCGGATGGCAGCCACCTGCATGTGCAGACCGATGGCCGCGGGGAGTGGACGGCGCTGGGCGATCTACAGATCCGCCGGGACGCGGCCGGACGGCCCCTGCGCCTGGAGTTGGGACCGGCCGAGCTGGTGTGGTATCGTGACGGTTCTGGGCGCGTGGTTCAAGTAGAGGGAGGAGGAATTGACATAAAAGTGGGTCGTGACTGGGCCGACCGACTATCGCGGGTCTTGGGGCTGGAGCTGGGCAGGGACAGCGACGGGCGCATCGTCGCCGCGGGGGGCTGGCGCCTGGAGCGCGACCGGGCGGGGCGCATCCTTGCGCGGGTGTCGCCGGAGGGAAGAAGGCTGGAGATCCGCCGGGATCCGAGGGGGCGGGAGGCAGGCTTTGTGCTTCCCGAAGGGGAGTGGACCCTGCGGCGGGATGGGGCAGGAAAGCTACTTCAGGTGGCGGCTCCCGGACTTTCGCTGGGGATGGCCTGGGATTCCGCCGGGCATTTGCTGCTTCTTCGCTATCCCTCCCTGCTCCTTCGTGCACTCTGGCGTAGCGACGGGGCCGATTTTTCGGGAGAGGCCGAAGGGGGGCGACTGATCCCCGGCTTCGGCTGGAAATTGGACAGTCAGGGGCGGCTGGGGAGCCGGAGTGACGGGCGTCGGCGCTCCTATGATCCCTTGGGCGGCCTAAGCAGCGTGGAAGTGGAGGAAGAAGGCTGGAGTGTGGACCGCGGAGGTCTGGGCGGGCCAGGGGAGAGCCGCCTGGATTTTGACGCGGACGGCAGGCCCAAGAGCGGTAATCTTCCTGGGAAAGGCTGGGGTCTGGGCACACCACTGCGCTGGGAAACGGGGGTGGGCGGCCGGGTGGAGCGGGTGATCGGTGCCAAAGGGGTGCAGGCCCTGACCTACGACAGCGTGGGCAGGTTGGAGAGCTGGGCAGGAAGCTCGGGAAAAGGAAAAATCGAGCGGGATCCTTTTGGAAACCTCCTGGCGGTGGGGGCAGAGGTGGCCGAGGGCTGGGGCCGCGCCCTCCACTACCGCGGGCCGGTGGCGATGGAGCCGGGGCTGGCCTGGGCGGGGGCACGGGGGCTGGGTCTTCTGGATCCCAGCGGGGAAGCCATGTTTTTGGAGGGAGAGGCGCTGACCGATGCCCAGGGGCGGCTCGTGGGACCGCTGGGGATCCGGATGGGGCGCCTGCAAAGCCTGGATCCTATCGCGGGAACCCGCCTAGGGCCGGGCCTTCGCTGGCCCTGGGCAGCGCCCACCCTGGTGCCCGAGCCCGATGCGGACAGCCCCTGGGTAGACCCGGACCGGCCCGGTGTGGCCCCCTGGTGGAGCCCCGACCCCTGGGCCGCCCGGTCCGCCTGGAGTGACCCCCTCGCCTTGCTGGTGGCCCTGGGCGAGCTGCCGCAGATCGCGGCCATCCCCGACCAGCCTTCGGGTCTGGCCTGGTACCCGGAGCTTTCTGTCGCTCCGGCCCCGCTGCGCGCACCCCCGGTGCCGGGTCTGCACGAAGATGTGCTTACAGAGAGGCTGATCCTGCGAGCCATGGGCGAGCCGCTATCCCCAGGTGAGCCCTTGCAGTGGATCCTGGAGGAGTTTTTGTTGGACTGGCCGGTGGTGCCGGGCTTGGAGGGGCTTGGGGGGTGGTGAGGGGGATTGCTTCGAAGGATCAACTATCGAAGCTGGCGCTGAAAATCTGGACGCTGCCAGAGGGGCAGTAGGGGGAGTGAGTTTTTGAGGGGAGGAAGCCGGCCGGTGGACAAAAGCCCCCATCCGCGCTACTAATCCGCATGTCCCTCGTAGAAAACCTCGATCAAGACCACTGGCAGCGCTCCCTCGACGGGGCCTTTTCTGTCGTCCTGAAGGTGCTCGCTACGGATCGTTTTTGCATTCTGGGCAGCTCCGCCGACGACATGCGGAGCTGGCTCACCAGTGGCGGGGTCGCCCGGGTGCGGGAAGGACTTAAGGAGCAGATGGAGGGGAGGCGGATCCCCATGGATCGCCGGGCCGAGGTACTCGCCCGCTGTGAGGTACTGGTCCGCGAGAACCGGGCGGCGCTCCTGTCCCTGGCCCTGAACCAGGTGATCCCCGCCACCCCAGAGGACTTCCTGGACTTTATCGGCTGGAAGCCCGAGGACTTTGGCACGATCCTGGCCCGGATACGGGCCGGAGACCGGCCATTTGAGACCGCGATGCGTGAAAGTGGCAGATCCGAGGAAGATATTGCAGCCATAAACGCCAGCATGGATCGCGCCCTTTCTCGAATGGGTTTCCCTGGCGGGCCTCCAATACACGAGTGACCCGCAGACCCGGTTTCCCCTAAGGTACCCGCCTCCTTAAAATGCCACCTCAAAGGCGCTCGCGGCCTCCGCCGCGCGCGCCTCGCCCGATCTGAAAAAAAGCCTGCCTCCCCTCCCCCCCCCCGACTTTTTGCTCAGTTTGGTCCACCTAAACTGATCTACACCTGTTCAGGTCCAAAAAAGGGCGCCTGCAATTCCGCGCCCCTTCGCAAAAATCCGGTTATACAAGCCGCATGCTTCTGATGATGCTGGCCTGTGAGCCAGGAGTAACCCCCTCTTCCGAGCAGCCAGAGATCCTCTTCGAGGTGCCTGCGGGATCGTCCGCACGCGGCCTGGGTGGATCGCTGGCGACGGCAGGGGTGGTGGGCTCCGCCTCCCGATGGGAGTGGTTTTTAAGGCTCGGCGCCGACGGAAGCTGCATCAAGGCCGGTAGACATAAGCTGAAAGCCGGCATGAAAGGGGAAGAAATCCTGGCAGCACTCTGTGGTGTGCCGGTACCCAAAGACGAGCCCTTTACCGTGGTAGAGGGCTGGCGCATTCGGGATATCGACGCTGCACTCGCAGAGAAGGGATGGATCAAAGCAGGTGCCTACATCGAGGCCGCGAGCAAGATCGATTCTTTCAAGCTTCCTTTTACGACAACCTCTCTCGAAGGCTACCTCTACCCGGAGACCTACAAGGTGGAGCCGGACTCCTTTGATCCGGCCCAGCTCGCCCAGCGCCAGCTCGATACCTTCGTTGAACGTTTCTATACACCCTACCAACAGAAATTGGGTACACGCAGCTTGAACGAAGTTGTCGTGATGGCCAGCCTCTTGGAGCGGGAAGAACCCACGCCTACCAATCGTCCATTGGTGGCGGGGATCCTGTGGAAACGTATCGACGCGGGCTGGAATCTGGGTGTGGATGCCACCTCCCGGTATAGCCTGGACGATTGGAACGACCGCACCGCCTTTCTGAAGAAGCTGCGGGATCCCACGGATCCCTATAATACCCGCCTTCGCGGCGGCTTACCGCCGACTGCGATCGGTGCAGCTTCTCTGGACTCTCTGGTGGCGGCCTCCGCTCCGGTTCCGTCTGAGTACTGGTACTACCTGCATGATGCTTCAAAAACCCTCCACCCGGCCAAGGACGAGGCCGGGCACGAAGCCAACCGAAGACGCTACAACGTCTACTAGGGCCCCCCACTCCGGGGGCCCCGCCCCGGATTTAGAATGACCACAACGACGAATATCTGTGTCCTGATCGACTTTGAAAATATTGAACGAGGAAGCCGTCAAATCGGCTACGGCCGCTTTGATGTGGGCGTGGTGATGGACGCACTCCGCCGTCGCGGAAATGTGCGCGTGGCCCGCGCCTATGCCGACTTCACCCGCTACCCCGAACATGCCCGCGACCTGTTGCGCGATGGTGTGGCGTCCATGCAGCTCTCCTCTTCCGAGCGGGGAAAGCTGAAAAATGGCGCGGACATCGCACTCGCGGTGGATGCCATCACCCTGGCCCAG
>CAITDR010000530.1 GCA_903891165.1 uncultured Pseudomonadota bacterium | reverse complement strand
TTCGCGCGCCTCCACCTCGGCCAGCCCCCCCATCGAAATGGCCATCCCGACCACATCCCCCAACGAGCGCTGAGCCTGGGCGGCCCGCCGCAGGCTCTCCCCCGCAAGGTGCACCTTCCCCTGCCGCAGGAGCAGGTTTCCCCGCGTGTCCCAGACGCGCGCCAGCTCCCGCATCGCCCCCAGCTGCTTCCATACCCCCTCAGCGGCCGCCGCATGGTCCAACGCGCGGACCAGTGCCTCCTCCTGCTGCCCCTCCCGGGCCTGCACATGCAGCGGCAGGCGTGCCAGGAGGTGCTGGGTCTCCGCCCACTCCGCGGCCGCCCGGGGATCGGTCTGCCGCTGCTGGCCGTAGATCTGGAGGCTCTCACGAAGTAGCCATGTTGCCCGTACCGGATCGCCCATCCGTATCCAAACGGCGGCCTGCTCGTTGAGCAGACGAGCGGCAGCCTGCACATCTCCGGCCTCCTGCAGCAGCCGGGTGGCCGTCGTCAGATCCTCCAACGCGCCTTCCAGACTGGCCGAATCTCCAACTTCATAGCGGATTCCTGCACGGACCGTCAGCAGACGCGCCCGCAGCTCGCCGCCCTGCTCCCCCAGCTCCGCCAGCGCCTGCTGCACCGTGGTAAGGGCCTCGGTCAGGGTGCATACACCGGGCGCCGCCAGCTCCCATTGTACCCGTGCAAGCTCCATTCCCACCTCGGCTCGCAGGGCAGTGGCCTGAGGCAACCGGCGCAGCACCTGCAGTGCCCGTCCCCCCAGCTCCAGCGCATCCGTCGCTGCACCCCGCGCCGCCGCTTGTTGGCATGCAATCAGGTATTGTCTTGCCGCACCCTCCATCTCCCCCACCGCCGCCAGATGTCCGGCGGCGCGGCCGGCATGCCGACGGGTACCCCGAAATACCCGTGCTTTTGCGGGTGACCGCCTCCTTTCGATAAAGGCAACATTGGAGCGTGCAGGCGCCACTTCTGCGCGCAACGCCGCAGCCGCTGTTCCCGCCGGCGGAGCGGGGGTGGGGCCCACGGGGGACACTGCTCCCGCCGACGTTGGTGTGCCGGCGGCCGTCGGCACCGGAGTAGTACCAGGATTTAAGGGTTGTTGTTGTGCAGAGAGCATGGCAGCGATACGACGGCGCCAGTAGCCTTCCAAAGACGGGAGGAGACCTTTCCGCAGCTGAGCCTGTACATCCAGGCTCAGCTCCACCTCACCCTGGCCCAGATCCGAGATCGGAATACCCGCATCTGCCGCTTCCTGAAGACCAAGAAGAACCTCCCGCAATGGCCACTCTCCCACTTCGGCCAACAGCTCCACCTCCGCACGCGGACCGGCCAATGCGAGGAGCCGCAGCAGCTGCAGGACCGAGGGAGACAAGGTCGGTAGGCGGATAGCTTCGATCCTTGCGGGCGCACGCAGCTCCACGGAGGGCAGGCGGTGAAAAAGCGCCGCCGTCTCCCCTTCTACCGGCAGCTCTCCAAAAGCCAGCAGCAGGGGAAGTTGGAGCCAACCGGGACGATCCACCACCCTTCCCAGCCATGCCAGTGTGGCCGGATCGGCAAGCTCCACATCCTCCAGCAACAGCACGGTGCCGGGCGGTGCCTGATTCAGTGCTTCCACCAGGGCTGCCCCCCTATCTACGGGAGCATCTTCGCCGAGAATCCGTCTGCGCAACCCAGCACGCATCCGCTCCGCAGCAAGATCCAGCAGGCCTTCGGGCGCCGCCACCAGCTCCTGGGCCTCCAGAATCGGCCGGAGTGGCACCCCCGTACTCCGACAGGCCACCCGCACCAGCCGCAGATCCGGGGGGACGGGGCCCGACCAGTGGCCGACGAGCGTCTGATGATGACCCGCACGCACCCGATCCCAGATTATTTCCATCCCATTCCTCGCCTGCAACAACCGTTTTTGGCGTCACCAGCGCTATGCACTGGTGACCACACGCATTTCCCTGTATCCTGCGCCAACCCGATGTTCAATCACCCGCTTTTCCTCCTGTTCTTGCCGCTCTTGGTCATGATCCTGGGACCAGGCAGGAAGAGTGCTGCTGAGGAGCCGCGGCCGGGCGAGATTTTCTGGACTTTGGGTGCGGGTATTGCCGCTTCTGCGGCAACTACCTGGTGGTTTTCACGCTTTCACCTTGTCGGCGCACTCACGACCGCGGATTTCCCCGAGTATTGTCAGTCCGTAGCCGCCCTGGTCTGGCGCGAGGACTACTTCTACTCGCGCAACCGCAGTCTCTTGAACGGCGTGATCGCCGGTATGTTTGCCCGCCAGGTAGGGGTGATCGACGGCCTTGCCCTCTCTTCGATCTTCCATACGATGATCCTGGGATCAGCGCTGTATCTTTGGGGGCGCGCACTCGGGGATCGGATGGCCGGGATCTGCGCCTGCCTGCTGATGGGGGCGGTGGCACCGCTGGCGGTTCTTCCGCGTACATTGAGCTTCTATCCCCAGGTTGTCGCGGTCTTTGCGCTCTCGGGGGCGGGCGTCTTGTGGGCCTGGCGTTGGCCCAGCCCCCGCAGCATTTGTATGGGCAGCGTAGCCGTGGGACTTTGCCTTGCGACGGACCTGCGGGGGCTGGCCTTCGGGCTGGCCCACGGTGGCCTGCTCCTGCTACTGGCGGCCTGGTATTGGTGGAAGGAAGGGAGAGGAGCAAAGCTCCTGCTCATCCTTTCCGCCGCCTGGAGCCTCCCAATTTTTGCATCCTACGTCGTGAGTGGGCGCCTGTATTCCGACCAGGCGCCTGGCCTGGAGGAGCGGATGGACGTGCGGAAGCTCTTCGCTGAGCGGGGCTACCCAGAAGCAAAGTTTCAACCTCCCTATGATCGCCCCAGTCGCTACCTCTGGGGCCACTCCTCTCCCCTGGAGATCCCCACCACCCTCCGCTGGATCTCCGAGCAGAGCCAACTGGCGCCGAGCAACTGGAAAAATCGCCAGCATAATAGCCGGGAAATCAAGGATCAATACGATAGCTGGGTGTGGCCCATTGCCGGCCTGTGCGGAGTGGTGACCTTCCTGTTGCGCGGCCAGTACCGCCTGCTTCTGGGGCTGGTGGGCGTACTGGTGCCGTATTTTGCGCAGCTGCACACGGCGGTGCGTCTGGTGGATTTTCATGTGCGCTTTCTTGGACCGGGGATGCTGATTATCCCGGCGCTGGGTGGCGTCGCCTGGGCCGGGCTCTGCCAGCTGCCCTTCTCCCCGCTGGCCTCGCGCCGGGGGCCAGCCTGGCTGCGCCCAAGCATCGGGATTGTGCTTCTGCTTGCGTTGATGCTGGGAATCGTGCCCACCTGGCTTTCCCCTGTGGCACCCTGGAGAAGGGCGATCATGGGCGATCGCCAGCCCTATGATCTACAACAGGCGGCCACCCAGGGGGGGATGAACCCCAAGCTGATCTATCCCTGCCTGGAGGCGCTCAAAGACGACAAGCTGCGTGATTCCGAAGCTGGTTACCGGATCTTTCGCTGACCACCTTGTATTGGCACGATTCTTGCTTAGCTTTGCCGGATGATAACCGGTCTTGAAAAGAGCGAAGCTGCGCGGCGCCTGCAGCGTGATGGTCCAAACGAGCTTCGTCGGGAGAAGGCCACTCCCATCTGGAAGATCCTCCTTCGGCAGTTTCAAAGCCCGCTCATTCTGCTTCTGGCCGCCGCCAGTGGCATTGCTGCGGTGCTGCGCGAGTGGGCGGATGCCATCGCGATTGCGGTGATCATCGTACTGAATGGACTGGTTGGATTTTACCAGGAATATCGGGCTGAAAACTCGGTCATGGCCCTGCGTGCAATGACAGCGCCGCGGGCGCGCGTTCGTCGTGACGGAGAAGCACTTGTCGTGCCCGCTGCCGAGGTGGTGGTGGGCGACATTCTACTGCTCGAAGCCGGTGATTTGGTGGCCGCCGACGCGAAGGTGCTGGTGGCCCACGCGCTCTTGGCCAACGAGGCCGTCCTGACCGGAGAGAGTGTTCCGGTAGAAAAAATCGTCGATGAAGGTGCTGAGCCGGAGCAGAAGGGCACCCGGAGAGACCGGGTCTACGCAGGCACCCCCGTGGTGGCCGGGACCGGCGTGGCTGAGGTGCTGGCGACGGGAATGAACACCGAGCTGGGCAAAATCGCACACCTCCTCTCCACCGCACGCGAGGAGAGCACACCCCTACAACAGAAATTGCAGGGTGTGAGCCGGACCTTGATCTGGCTCTGTCTGGGGGTGGTGGGGGTGGTGGCGCTGTTGGGGCTCTGGCGGGGTCACCCCTGGCTGGATGTGCTGCTTTCCGCCGTCTCTTTGGCGGTGGCGGCGGTGCCGGAAGGGCTGCCTGCCGTGGTGACCATCGCCCTGGCCCTGGGGGTGCAGCGGATGGCGGCGCGGAACGTCTTGGTCCGGCGCCTTCCATCTGTGGAAACGCTCGGATCTGCAACCGTTATCTGTACGGACAAGACCGGAACACTCACGACTGGTAAGATGGAGGCGCGCCGCTACTGGTCCGCCGATGGCGGGGAGACGGCCGACGTGACCCACGCTCCCCTGCCGCTTCTCTACGCCGGGGCTGCCTGCAATGATGCCGATCTGAACGGTGCTTCTGGGGATCCGACCGAGCTTGCACTTCTTCTGGCTGCCCGTTCGCAAAAGGTCGAACGTGCCACCTTGGAGGCCGAAAATCCGCGCACCACCGTCCTTCCCTTTGATGCCGTCCGCAAGCGGATGTCGGTGCTGCGTAAGGACGGGATCCTCTATGTAAAAGGGGCCTTGGATCTTCTGCTTCCGCTCTGTGTGGACGGCGCCGCCGGGGTGGAGGCGGCACACTCCGCCATGGCGGCCGCCGGACTCCGGGTTTTAGGGGTAGCCACCCGGAAAATTCCGGCAGATAGCACCGATCTTTCGGCAGAGTTCCTGGAGAAGGACCTGCAGCTGGTGGGCCTGGTGGGGATCGCCGATCCCCCCCGACCTGAGGCCATCGCCGCCGTGGCATTGGCGCGAAAGGCGGGTATCACCACGGTGATGATCACCGGCGATCATCCCGAAACCGCCGCGGCCATCGCCCGGGAGATGGGAATTCTCGGGCCGGACGAGCCCGCCGAGGAACGGGTCCACGCCCGGGTCACACCGGAAGAGAAGCTGCAGATCGTCCGCCGCTGGAAGCAGACGGGCGCGGTGGTGGCCATGACCGGGGACGGCGTGAACGACGCCCCCGCGCTTCGGGAGGCACATATTGGCGTTGCAATGGGGAAAGCGGGTACAGAAGTGACCCGCGAAGCCGCCGACATGATCCTGACCGACGATAATTTTGCCAGCATCGTCGAAGCCATCCGCGAAGGGCGGGCGATCTTCGACAACATTCGGAAGACCCTGGTCTATCTCCTTACCGGGAATGTGGGCGAGCTGCTGCTGATGCTGGGCACCTCGATCTGGGGCCTGCCTATTCCGCTCCTCCCTCTACAACTACTCTGGATCAACCTGGTTACCGACGGCATGCCCGCCCTGGCCCTGGTGGTGGATCCCCCCGCCCCCGGCATCCTGGACCGGCCCCCCCGCCCCCTTGCGGAGCCGATGTTGGGTCGAAAGGAGTGGCTGCGGGTGATCCTGGGGGGAATTCTCGATGCCGCCGTTGTCATGGGCATTTTTGTCTGGTCCTTGAATGCACGCGGAGAGGAAGAAGCGCGCACCTTGACCTTCACCACCCTGGTCTTCGTCGAACTATTCCGGGCATTTTGTGCACGCGATTCCCGGCTGCTCTTCTGGGAGGTGGGGGCCTTCACCAACCTGCGTCTGTTAGGCGTGATCGCGGCAAGTGTGCTGGTGCAGCTCGGCCTGGGCTGGTGGGGACCTACCGCCGCCCTTTTCCGGCTCCACCCCTTGGACTGGCAGGACCTTCTGCTTTGCGGGGGGCTGGGCCTGGTTCCGGTGACGTTGGTGGAGCTATCAAAGTTGATCCGGCGTCTTTTTTAGTGACTCTCCGTGGAGTCACGTCGGCACCGCCAGAGCGGTAGGGATCGGGCTCTCCCCTCCCCACCGGGCAAAGCTCCCGCAGGCTACACCGCCCACATGCCGGCTCCCGCGCGAGGCAGGTATAGCGACCATGCAGAACCAGTCGGTGGCCAAAGGCGATCCACTCCTCCTTGGGCACCCGCTCCATCAGAATCTTCTCCACCTTCTCCGGCTGCTTCTCCCGATGCCAGCCCCAACGCAGGCTGACCCGGTGGGCATGGGTATCCACCGTAATTCCTGAAGGAATGCCAAAAGCAGTCCCCAACACCACGTTGGCGGTCTTCCGCGCCACCCCCGGCAGCTTGATCAGCTCCTCCACCGTACGCGGCACCTGCCCGTCGTGATCCCGCAGCAGGATCGCCGCAGTCTCCACCGCATGCTTCGCCTTGTTCCTGAAAAATCCCGTTGGACGTAGGATCTCCTCTACTGCAGGAAGCTCCGCCGCCGCCAGCGCCCGGGCATCGGGCCATCGCTGGAAAAGGGAAGGCGTCACCTTGTTTACCATCACATCGGTACTCTGCGCCGAGAGCTGCGTGGCAATCAAGAGCTCGAAGGGATTCCGGTAGTTCAGCTCGCAGCGGGGATCAGGAACCGCCTCTTTCAGCGCACCCAGGAAGGCTTCGGTGGACATCGTTCCGGCTTAACCACATCCGGGAGTCTCTTGCGGGTATGGAAGAGTGGCGCTTTTCCGGTTATGGTATCACGGCAGATCTGTCCTTCCGGCGGTCTCCCCTCCCCATCACGCGGGTCCAAGCTGATGCTCCTTTTTCTGCTCCCCTCCGCGCTCTCGGCAACCCCCACCGAGCTTCCTCCCTTTCTTCGGGGAGATATCAGTATCGGCTACAGCTTTGATCGGCTGTCCGGCGGCCTTCAGGAGCGCCTGCGCTACGGTACCTGCAATGACGACGACGGCGAAGCCTGCACCCTGGATGTGGGCAACCGCACACTCCAGGACCACCGGATGTCCTACGGCCTGACCTTTGGGGCCTACAACGGTTTGGCGCTGCATCTGGAATTGCCGCACTACGTTAATTCTTCGGTGAATTACAGCAATACCGGCGAGATGCTTTTTGATGCCGCAACTGGCTCTGGCACCTACAAGGGTGCTGAGCTGCCCGAGGGAACGCTGGCCGGCTACAAGGGCGCTGGCCTGGGGGGCCTGTGGATTGAGGTGGAAGGAACTCCATTTTCGGAGAGTTTCACCGGGCGCAATAACAAGGCCACCTGGCTGCTCGCGGGGGCGATCCGCACCCCGGATGGTACGGACCACTGGACCTTCAACGAAGGATCCGTGGCCAGCGGCGCTGGGCCCGGCGGCAGTGCTCTGCGTTTGCGCACGGCATTCTCCAAACGTTTTGGCGCTTCCGAGCCCTATATGTCGCTGTCGGTCACCGGTGAAAATCCCTACTACCGCCGCCAGGTGAACGCGGAGAGCGGCGCGCTCCTGCAAAACCCGACGGCCGGTGGCGGAGCCGCCTGCACCTCCAGCGAGGATTTTCTGACCAGCAGTGGAGATTGTACGCCGATCTTCCTGGGTACCGAAGTCCGCACCCAGCTTGGGGTCCAGCTCTCCACCGCAGAAAATCCCTCCAGCGGCGGAAAATTCTCCACCGACCTGCATACCGGCTTCCGCTACAACTCCTGGACCTCGGTGCCCTCGGGCTCCTACTTGCCGGAAGTTCTCAAGGTGACCCAGGGGAAACCGGCCTTGCAAGCGGAATCTCTGGAGGTCGGAGTGGGCCTGCGGATGGATATACGCTTCTTCAAATACCTGGAGTGGCGGATCGGGGCCGACGCCTACTACCATGCCCCCCAGCGGATCGAGAGTGTCTACGCCGTCTATACCGGCCCGGACACCCTGCGGGTGACCGCGGGGACCGAGCTTGTGGTACGGGTGCGCTGAGCAGGACGTGCGAATTGCCCTGGATGCAATGGGCGGAGACAGCGGCGTAGCCGAGGTGGTGGCCGGTGCCGCCCAGTACAGTCGCAGGCCCGGTGCCACGTTGGTGCTTGTGGGGCAGCGCGACGCCATCGCTTCGGTGCTGGCGCTCCACACCCACGATCCCAGCCGCATCGAGGTGGTGCACAGCCCCACTTTTGTTCCCATGGAGGCCGATGCCCGCGCCGCCCTGGACGCCATGCCCGAGGCCAGCATCAACCTCGCCGCCCGTTTGGTGGCCGAAGGCCAAGCCGACGCCCTGGTGAGCGCCGGGCATACCGCCGCCACCATCCTGGCCACTTCCCGGCGTCTGCAGCGGCTTGACGGGATCCGCCGGGCCGCCCTCGCGGCGGTGTACCCCACCCAGCAGCTCCACGGGGCCCGCCAGGACCCCTTTGGCCTGATGTTGGATGTGGGCGCCACCGTCGGTGCCAGCGCAGAGGAGCTGGTGGGTTTTGCGGTCATGGGAAGTGCCTATTCCCGAATAATCTCCGAGAACTCCCGGCCCAGCGTCGCACTCCTCTCCAACGGCTCGGAAGCCAACCGGGGCACCCCGGAGATCGTGGCGGCCCATGCACTGCTCCGCCAGCATCCCTCCCTGCATTTTGTAGGCAATGTTGAAGGTCTTGACATCGCAAGAGGGAGTGCGGATGTGGTTGTTTGTAACGGTTTTATTGGAAACATCGTTCTGAAGATGTTGGAGGGTTTTTACGAGGTAGCGGTGCATCTGGCCCGCGATGCCTCCCACTCCAGCCTGCTTTGGAAGGTGGGCTTGATGATGCTTCAGGATGGGATCCAGCAGATCCGCAGCGTTACCGATTGGCGTCAGTACGGTGGGGCTCCACTTTTAGGCTTTGATCGGGTGGTGATCAAGGCCCACGGCCGCTCCAATGCCCGCGCGGTGCGCAACGCCCTGAAGGTGGCAGAGCGGGCGGTGGCCGGGAAGTTGGTGCAGCAGATCGTGGCGGGAATGGCGCAGCCTTCGGAGTCGCCTCCCTGAAGTCGGGTGCATGTGGCGACTTTTGGAGATAGAGTGACGGCGGAGGAATTCATGCGCCTGCTCCCCCTGCTGCTTCTGGCTGTGGCCTGCCATATGGGCGAGACCAAGGTCGCCACCACCTGCGACGATCTTCCCGGTGGTTGCGACGATCTGGACCGCGATGGTTTTGTGGGGGAGGAGGACTGTGATCCCAGCAACGGTGCCATCAATCCGGCGGCATCGGATGTGCTTGGCGACGAGGTGGATCAGAATTGTGACGGTGTGGACGGCCTCTCCGGTGGTGTGACCGACGACGACGGGGACCGGGATGGCTACCCCGACGCCGAGGACTGCGACCCGGTTCACTCCTCCATCAACCCCTCTGCGACGGACATTACCGGCGACGGGGTGGACCAGA
>CAITDR010000529.1 GCA_903891165.1 uncultured Pseudomonadota bacterium | reverse complement strand
TGGTCATCGGCCGTCGCCCCGTAGCCTGTAGCTCGGCAAATTCCAGGTAGGCGCTCACGATGCGGTTCAGGGCTTCCAGCTCTTCCACACTCAGGTAGTTTTTGGCAACTTCGCTATCGGCTTTCCGGATCCGGCTGCCCGCCCATCCGGTCAGTCCCATGTTCGGGGCCTCCGCGTTGGCGCGGCTGTAGATCACCTCGGCGGCCGTCTGCCCGTGGGCGGCCCAGTGCATCTTGTTCTGCACCGTCTGGAAGAAGCGTTTGCTGCCCTCGGCATTTTTGTCATAGTCGATGCTGGTGGCGTAGATGTCCAGCACTTTCCGATAAAATACCCGCTCCGAGCTTCGGATGTCCCGGATGGTGGCCAGCAGATCTTCAAAGTAGCTGTCGTCTTCGCGTGCCTTCAGCCGTTGTGCATCGACCACAAAGCCTTTGACGGCATATTGTTCGAGGGCCTGGATCGCCCACTGCCGGAACCGTGTACCCACCGGGGACTGCACCCGGAAGCCGATGGCGAGGATCATCGGGAGATTGTAGTGTTCGATCGACCGGGTTATATTCCTTGAACCTTCACTCTGAACTTGTAAGAAATCCTTACAAGTTGCCCGGATCTCCAGCTCCCGGCTCTCGTAGATCTTTCGGATGTGCTGCGTGATGTTCTGCGGTGTGGTCCCATACAAGGCCCCGATCTGCGCCTGGCTCAGCCACAGCTCCCCCTTTTCCATCCGCACCTGTACCCGTATCTGCCCGCCGGCGTCGCTGTAGACCAGGAATTGGTTATTTTCGCTCATGGCAGCTCTCCCACCCGCACCTCACCCGAAATCAGCTTTGGCAGCAGCGTGTCGCGGAGGGTGGTGAGGGTGCGGGATTCTTCCTCAATATTTCGTGCTCGCTTGAGCATGGGACCCGCAACGAGCTCAAAGGCCTCAATACAGCCCTGGGGGGGAAGTACGACAGGAATCCCGGCCAGCGATTGCCTGTTGATGGAACCAAAAATCGTGCCCTCGCCGTTGTAGACATCAAGTGCGGCTGCAAGGCTGGCAACCAGACACCACCCGAACGCCGGTGATTTCCCACCGACACTTCGGATGGATGCGACCCCACGGCCAATCGCACAGTTCGTTAAAGCCAAATTGGCCCGACCAACTGGAGCCCGTACACTCATTAGAACATCCCATTTAACCGCCAAGCGTGTGGGCGCGGTACAGTAGATTCTGTTCCTCGGGAACATGGCGCCAAAGTCAGTAGCTCCTTGGAAAAATGGAAGGCCATCTCCAGTTTCATTGTAGGTGGATCCTGGCGGTGACTGACCCATTGTAATCTCCGTCGCCTCACCCAGTTTTCCGTACCGCCACCCCCTCGGCACCATTCTCCCCTCCACCTCCACCAGATCCTGCTGCCCCTCAAAATCCACAAACCAGGCTTTGAACAGAGCTTGCGCGATCTGCTCCAGCGTCTGGCTCATCTTGCGGTTCAGTTCGATCTTGTCGTCCAGCGCGCTCAGAACTTCGACGATGCGGCGTTGTTCGGGGAGGGGAGGGAGAACGATAGGAATGTTCTTAATGTAATTTCTATTGAGAGATGCCTGGGCGCTTCCAGAATTGAATGCTCTAAAGTTGATAGTAGTAAGATGGTAATAGACAAACTTTGGATCGTTTCGATGAAAGTCAGTCGCATATAAGACTGTATTGTGGGGCCAATAGTCTGTTGGCGAGAAGGAAACCACGCCCATGGAGCCTACTCCGCAACGTCCAATGGTCACTCCCGGTCCTTTCGCCTTCCATTCGCTGTGATAGCCGTTCGGACCTGCCGAACCCATGACCGGCACTGTCCCTGGGCGGCGTTCTGCTTCGGGCAGATCGTGACCACGCTGAAGGGAAACAAGGTCAGCCAAGGTAGCGGGCCGCCATTGCTCAACGGACATCGGTTGTCCCCTCCATCCCTACTGCAGAAAGCGCCCGCAAAATCCGCTCATCCAAGCCCCGCGCCTCCGCCTGTTGGGCGCGAAGGGTCGTTGTCAAACGCTCCAACTTCTCCAAAAAGGGCTCGGCATCCTCCTCGACATCCTCGGCCCCTACATAGCGCCCCGGGGTCAGGACAAAGTCGTGGGCGGCGATCTCCTCGACGGTGGCCGACTTACAGAAACCCGGCACATCGGCATAGGTGCCGCCGGGGCGGCGCCAGGCATGGTAGGTGTCGGCGATGCGGGCAATATCGGCCGGATCCAGGACCCGGTGGACGCGGTTTTCCAGGCGGCCCAGCTTGCGGGCGTCGATAAAAAGAACCTGGCCTTTACGGTTGCGAAACTTCGGTGCGGCTTTGTCGCGGGCCAGAAACCAGAGGCAGACCGGAATCTGAGTGGCATAAAAGAGCTGGCCGGGCATGGCCACCATACAGTCCACCACATCGGCCTGGACCAGATTGCGGCGGATGTCGCCCTCGCCGGACTGTTGAGAAGACATGGAGCCATTGGCCAGAACCACCCCCGCCGTGCCGGTCGGCGACAGGTGGTGGAGGATGTGCTGGAGCCAGGCAAAGTTGGCGTTGCCCGGCGGAGGTGTGCCGTATTTCCAGCGGACATCCTGGGATAGACGTTCACCACCCCAGTTGGAGATGTTGAAGGGCGGGTTGGCCATGACAAAATCAGCGCGAAGATCGGGGTGAAGGTCGCGATGAAAGGTGTCGGCGTGCTGTTTGCCCAGGCGCGCTTCGATACCACGAATGGCCATGTTCATACGTGCCATACGCCAGGTGGTGGCGTTACTTTCCTGGCCATAGACGGTCACGGCATCACGACGGCCATCGTGGGCTTCGATAAACTTGATGGATTGGACAAACATACCGCCGGAGCCGCAGCAGGGGTCGTAGACCCGACCCTGGTAGGGTTCCAAAAGCTCCACCAGAACCCGGACGATACTGGAAGGCGTGTAGAATTCGCCGCCGCCGCGCCCTTCGGCAGATGCAAAGCGGGAGAGAAAGTACTGGTAAACACTACCGAGGGTGTCCTTCTCGCGGTGGAGCAGCGTGCCCAGACCGATACCCGAGATCACGTCCACCAGCTCGCCCAGCTTGTGCTTGTCCAGCGCGGGAAGGGCGTAGACATGGGGAAGGGCACCGGAGAGTGCTGGATTGTCCGCCTCGATGGCGTCCATCGCGTCATCCAGGGCCCTTCCAATGGTGGGCTGGCGGGCCTGCGCACGGAGGGTGGACCAGCGCGCGACCTCGGGCACCCAGAAGACATTTTCGGCGGTATATTCGTCGCGATCTTCAACGGCGGCGGGGTCGCCGTCGGCCAACAGGATTTTGCGGCGCTCTTCAAAGGCATCGGAGATGTACTTCAAAAAGATGAGGCCCAGGACGACGTGTTTGTACTCGGCAGGGTCCATGTTGTTGCGGAGGACGTCCGCTGCGGCCCAGAGCTTGTCTTCAAAGCCCAGGCTGGCAGATTTGTCGTCGGAAGGGCGGGCCATACGGAAACCTCAGAAGCCCGTCCTGATAGCCTGTTCCAATCCCCGCTGCAAGGACGCCAGAGCGCTGCCTTCTCCTCCGCTATCCCCCTTTCCCCTTTACCATTTTCGCCTTGGAAAAGGGCCCTTGCCTCCGATGATCTGCGGAAGCCCGAATCGAATGTGACAATCGGGTGTTTTGGCGTTCGGGTCCAGTGCTTTGGCGAAGTTCCTGCTACACTCCGAACTCCATGGAGAGCCCCCAATGGCAAAAGCTCTGATTTTCCCTTCTTCTACCTGTATTCTCCTCCTCCCCGCGATCCTCGGGGGCTGCGTTTCCGTGCTGGAAGTGGGGAAGGACAGCCTGGGCGCCTTCAGCGGGGACTCGGCCGCCCCTTCGGAGGACTCGGGGGACACCGAGGTGGAGGATTCCCCCGTGGAGAGTGTGGTGGAGGAAGAATTCCCCACTGACGGTGCTTTTGAAGGGCTGACACAGGCCGATTGGGAGCTGCAGGAGTCCTCGGACGGTCTGCCTGGACCGCTGGACGGGGTCTACCAGGATCTGGGCTCCGCAGACGACAGCGAGGAGTTCCGGGCGCTGATCGGCTTCCCCATCCGCTATGAGCCCCTTCTGGCCGATGCGATCCGGGATATGTACGATCCTAAGTCCTCTTCCTTTCGTGAGTACCTTACAGTGGCGCAGTGGCTGGAAGACTACGGCCCGCCCGAGGAGGATGTGGATCTGATCGTGGCCTACCTGGAATATTGCGGCTTTCAGGTGAACTTTGTCGCCAACAACCGCCTCCTACTTCAGTTCACCGGGACCGTGGGTCAGTTCAACAAGGCCCTGGATGCAGATCTGCACCTGTGCCTTCGCGAAAACCCGCAGATCGGGAATGACCCCTTTGAGGTCTTCTGTACCACCACACCCTTCAGCCTGCCGGCCTTTGTGAAGGAACGAACCAGCGGGATTGTCACCATGGATCTTCCTGTGGATCCGGGCCCGCTGCCGGGCGAGGCGGGGGGGATGGTGAATTCCGATCCGGGTGGCGGGGCCCTGCGGCCCAGCGATATCGCAGGTGCTTACGGGGGGCAGGCCCTCTATGATCAGGGTATCCAAGGCAATCGGGTACGCCTGGGGGTCACCATCGGCGGGATGTTCAAGTTTAATGACATCAACAGCTTCTGGCTTTCGATGGGGATCAGCCGTAGTGAGCCCTATGTGGAGGAGACCATGGAGGCGGCCCCTTCACGTAACCCCGAGGCCACCATTGATGTGGAGTGGAGTGGCGCGCTGGCTCCCCGGGCCTCGATGATGGTCTATGTGGGGCCGGATTCGCGCAATACCTCGATGGTGTACACCTTCAACGAGGCGATTGGAATGGGGGAGATCGATGTCCTCACCAACTCCTTTGCCCATCGGGAAGACTCGGAGCCCTACCTTGTGGAGGAGGCCTATCATCAGGCGGCTGAGATGGCGGCGGCCTTGGGGATCACGGTCTTTGCGGCCAGTGGGGACTCGGCCCGCCCCGACACCCCCTGTGTGAGCCCCTACGTGACCTGTGTGGGAGGTACCACCGCCGATATCCAGAACGGCGAGCTGATTGAGGAGTGGGCCTGGGAAAGCAGTGGCTCGGGGGATTCGGAGAATTTCACGATTCCCTATTGGCAGGTGGGTGTGGTTCCCCGGGGCACTACCCGGGCCGTCAGCGACGTGGCCCTGCCCGCCGGGAATGTCTATTGGGTGTACTACCTCGGGAATTGGCAGGCCTATGCGGGAACCTCCTTCGCCTCTCCCGCCTTTGCGGGACTGTTTGCCTTGGTCGATCAGGCCCGGGAGGAGCGTGACCTTCCCCCTGCGGGCTTCCTGAATCCACTTTTGTATACCGAGCCTGCGGTCTATGGCAGCTTCAACGATGTGACCCAGGGCTCCACCTCCTACCACCGTGCAGGGCCGGGTTGGGACTACCCCACCGGCTGGGGATCGCCGAACGTGGATGTGTTGGCCGAGGTTCTTCCGTAGGGGAAAATCAGGGGGCCGGGCGGCGACTTCCCGGCCTCAGCCGCTGCGCTCTTCCGGCGGAAACCAGTTTTTGACCGCCAGGGGTACATCCAGGAAGGGGGGGATGGGCAGGTTGTCCTCGTCCATGGCCACCAGCCGCACGATGTAGCCGCGGTCGCTCCATTCCAGGACGGTGACGGTGCGTAGCTCTGGATCTACCTGCCAATACCACGGAACGCCCGCGCGTTCGTAGATGCCACGCTTGGTGACAAGGTCGGTGCGGCGGTTGGAGGGGGAGATCACTTCGCAGACCCAGTCCGGGCGGGTCTCCACCGGGTATTCGCTGGGTGGGTTGGGCAGGTTGTCCTTCCGCCATCCCACGATGTCGGGGCGGAGGATGGTATCCACCGAAAAACGTACAGCGGTGTCCGTGACGATCCACCAGCCGCCGGGACCGCCCACCCCCCAGTCGTAGGGTCCGGTCAGGCTGGCTCCGATACCCGCCTGCGACCGGCCATGACGGAATCGAGGTAGAGACTGAATTTCCACCACCCCCCCAATCAATTCCGCCTTCACATCCTCCCCCAGCGCGAGAAGATCCGCGAAGGTTGCCGCCCGGAGTGCTACAGACATCTCACCTCCCTCCTTAGGATAACCGACCTTCCTCCCCTCCGCCACGAGGTTGCCGTTGCTGCATTGCAGCAGATTTCACGGACCTACGCCCTTTTTTGGGATCAGTTTTGGCGGACCAAAGTGAGCAAAAAGTCGGCTTGCCCTTTTTTCCGGCCTTGTGCCGCCGCTTCCGCCGGATTATGGACGCGCTGTCGTGGAGTCCCGGTGGTCCTCGTTCTTCTTGTCCTCCTCGTCCTCTTCTTTCCGGTGCTGTTTGGCTCCTGCTTGGGACACGGTGTACCGAGGCAGCCGGAGATCCCCTTTGTGGATACGGACGGCGACGGGGTGGAAGATTCGGCGGACTGCGCGCCCGAAGATGCCAGCATCTACCCCGGTGCCGAGGAGCTGTGTGATGACATCGACCAGGACTGCGACGGAAATGTAGATTGGGGGGCCATCGGTGACCCATCCTACTACGACCGCGATGGCGACGGTTTTGGGGATCCGACCATGGTCATCTACACCTGCCTGGTGCCGGAGGGCTATGTTTCGGAAGGCACGGATTGTGACGACCACAACGCCGCTATCTCCCCATTCGCAACGGAAGTCTGCGACGGGCTGGACAACGATTGTGAGGGCACCATAGACCTGAATGCGACGGACGGAGGCTCCTGGTATACAGACCTGGATCTGGATGGCTACGGCGCGGGAGAGCCCGTCGTCAGCTGCGGATTGTTGGCCGACCGGGTGGCCAACGGTGACGATTGTGACGACAACAACGCCACCATCAACCCATTGGCGACAGAGGTCTGCGATCCCCTCAACGTCGACGAGGACTGCAATGGTCTGGTCGATGACGCCGATTGGAGCGCCGATCCCGCCACCTGGACATCGTCCTGGGTCGATGCCGATGGCGACGGCTACGGGGATCCCGCCCTTCAGCTCTGGACCTGCGATATTCCCGTGGGCTGTGTCACCAACGGCAGCGACTGCGACGACACCGACCCCGCCCGCTGGGTGGGGGATCCAGGCGCCTGCGAGTAGCTCGGCATCGCCCGGTGGCGGCAAGAACCAGAACGTGTTGCCCGTCTACTTGATCTCGATACACCGCTCCAACCGCGTAGTGTCGGTAGGTGCGCCTTCAATGACCCCACTGTAGTTCAGGTGGAAGTAGACATCGTAGATGCCGCCGTAGCTGCGCATTTCGTAGGTAGGTGCGCCATCAAAGCTGTAGCTGTAGGTCAGGCCCGAGTAGACCTCGGTCCAGGTCATACCCCACTCCTGGTAGCCGTTATAGGTGTCGGGAATCGGCTGTCCGTCGAAGAGAATGTCGCCGCTGACAAGGTGGGTTTTGGGGGCGATCTTCTGCGTGGTGTCGGCGGTGATGGCCAGATTTTCCTTCAGGCGGGTGGTGTCGGTGGGGGCACCGTCGATCACCCCGGAATAGTTCAGCTTGAAGTACAGGTCATAGGTGCCCGGGTAGACCAGCACCGAGTAGTTGGCGCTACCACCCTCCTGATTGTAGCCGTAGGAAAGACCAATTCCTGTCTCCACCAGCTGCATATACCACTCTTCGTAGCCATTGTAGGTGTCGGGAATGGTCTGGCCGTCGAAGTTCACGGCGCCGGAGAGGGTGTAGGTGGTGGGCGCGAGGTTTTGGGTGGTGTCTGCCGTCACCGCAACATTGCTGTGCAGGCGGGTGGCATCGGTAGGTGCGCCGTCGATGACACCCGAATAGTTCAGGTTGAAGTAGATGTCATAGTCGCCCGGGTAGACCAGGATGCTGTAGCTGCCACTCCCGCCTTCCTGGCCGTAGCCATAGGAAAGGCCACTTCCCGTCTCTACAAGGCGCAGATGCCACTCCTCGTAGCCATTGTAGGTGTCGGGGATGGTCTGGCCGTTGAATTTGATCGCACCCGACAGCGTGTGGGTCTCCGGTGTCAGGTTGCGGGTCTTGTCGGCATTGATCGCAAGCGCGCTGATCAGGCGGGTGCGGTCGGTGGGGGCGCCTTCCACAATCCCTGAATAGTTCAACTGGAAGTACACATCATAGGTGCCCGGATAGACCTGGACGTTGTAGGCGCGCGCGCCCCCCTCCATTCCGTAGGTGTAGGTCAGACCGGTGTTGCTCTCCACCAGGGTCAGGGTCCACTCTTCATAGCCATTGTAGGTGTCGGGAATCGTGGCGCCGTTGAAGGTGACGTCGCCAGACAGCCTCACCGTCGCCGGCTCCCAATCCCGGGCGGTGTCGCCGGTGACGTTCAGGCTCGAAATCAGGCGGGTCCAGTCGGTGGGGGCGCCGTCCACCACGCCCGAATAGTTCAGCTTGAAGTACACATCGTAGGTGCCCGGGTAGACCTCGGCGCTGTAGGTGGGCGCCCCGTCGTAGCCGTAGCTGTAGGTCAGGCCGGTGTCCACATCTTCGAGGTAGAGGGACCACTCCTCGTAGCCATTGTAGGTATCGGGGATCGTCTGGCCGTTGAAGTTGACATTCCCGGACAGCGTGTAGGTGGCTGGTGCCAGATTCAGCACACAGTCGGCCCCGCCGCAGATGTCGCGGGTGCTGGTGCAGGGGTCGGCGTCGGCATCGCTGTCGGTGTCCGCGTCGGTATCGCCGTCGGCATCACTGTCGGTGTCCGCGTCGGCATCGCTGTCGGTGTCCGCGTCGGTATCGCCGTCGGCTTCTCTGTCGGTGTCGGTGTCGGCGTCCGACTCCACCGCGCTATCATCCTGCGCAGGTTTGTTGTTCTCTTTTTAAGAGTCAGCGGGGGTGCAGGAGAGGAGGAGGAGAAGCATGAAGAAAAACCTCGGGGCCTCTTTTGCCACAGAAAAGGCCGTGTGTCCAGGGGAAAGCGAAGGATGATCTTCTTTGGGTGGTGGCCGCTGCACGGAAATCGGGTAGGCTGGGGCATTCCCCCGGTGCCCCCTGAG
>CAITDR010000528.1 GCA_903891165.1 uncultured Pseudomonadota bacterium | reverse complement strand
TCCGCCACCAGGAAGCGGGCGAAATCCTCGGTGTCGGCCACGGGAAGGCGCGCCATCGTGTAAAAAGCGCCTTCGGGACGATGAAAAGCCACATCCGGCACCTTTGAAAGTGCGTTCATCATCGCATCCACCCGACGCCGGTAGATCTCGCGTACTTCCTCATAAAAGCTGGCAGGCATCCGCAGCGCCCGAACGGCCGCCCGCTGCGCACGCGGCTGGGCACCCAGGCGGGCCTGGCCCACCCGCTCGGCCCTCTCCATAAACTTTTCGTTCCGGGAGATCAAAAAGCCGATTCGAAGACCACAGAGCGAAAAAGTCTTGGACATACTGTCCACCAGAATCACCGTGTCTTCGTAGCCCCGCAATTCCAGCGCCGACACCGGCAATTTGTCGAACCAGATCCGCCGATACACCTCGTCCGCCACCATCCAGATGCCGTGGCGTTTACACCAAGCCGCCACCCGCTCCAGGGTCTCCGGCGGGTAGACCGCACCGGTAGGATTCCCCGGGTTGGAGAATAAAAAAATGCGGGTGCGTGGGGTCACAAAACGATCCAGCACTGCGTCGGAGGGGATGGCAAAACCATCGTCCAGACGGGTGGGAATCGGCACCACTTTTGCGGCCGCCACCGTCCCAAAGCCGTTGTAGTTTGTGTAATAGGGCTCCGGTACCAGAATCTCGTCCCCTGGATCGCAGAGGCCCACCATTGCAAAAAGCAGGGCTTCCGAGCCACCCTGGGTGACCACCACATGCTGCGGCCCCAGGCCGGGACTGGAGGCGGAATGAAAATCAGCCGCTGCCCGTCGGCACTCAGCAGTGCCTGAGGCCGGACCGTAGGCCATCACCGGGCCGTCATCCTCCGCAAAGGAGGCCAAGACTTCGGGAGGGCTGGGCACATCCGGCTGGCCGATGTTCAGCCGATGGAAGTGTACGTCGGGAAAACGGGCCACAGTGGCGTCCAGCTTCCGGATCGCGGACTCCTGGATGGAGAGGGCTCGGGTGGACAGGCGCATGGGGACTCCAGAAGGAAGCCCTCATAACCGAAGCACCTGTCCGCCGCCGCGCCTACTCGTTGCCTTCGGGCTCGGAGCTGCTGCCTTCCTCGACCGGGCTCTCCGCCGCCACGTCCTCCGACAAAGCGCCCTCTGCTCCCTCCACCGGGCTCTGCTCCTCGTCGGCCTCGGGAAGGCGGGTCATGCCGACCACACGCTCCCCCTCCTCCAGACGCATCAGACGCACCCCTTTGGTATTGCGGCTTACCATTCGGATGTCGCGGATGCCCATACGGATCAGGCGGCCGGTGTCGGTGATCAGCATCACCTGGTCACGCTCCTTCACCACCGTACATCCCACAACTCCGCCGTTCCGCTCGTCGGTCTGGATGTCGATCACACCCTTTCCACCACGGTTATGGGCCGGGTATTCGCTCAACTGCGTGCGCTTTCCATAGCCGCCGGAGGTGGCGGTGAGCAGCACCCCTTCCCCATCGGCAGGCAGAACCGAAAGGGAGACTACTTCATCGCCTTCTCCAACGTCAATCCCGCGAACTCCGCGCGCGATACGACCCATCGGCCGCACCTGCTCGCCCGCAAAACGTACACACTGGCCCTCCCGACTCGTGAGCATCAGCTCCACATCCCGCGGCGCGAGCTGCACCGAAAGCAGCGAGTCCCCTTCCAGGATGTCGCAGGCTTCCAGACCGCCCACCCGCACGTTGGCATAGGCGCCCAGATCGGTACGTTTGATAAGGCCTTTGCGCGTGCAGAAGATCAGGTCCGCATCGTTATGGAAGTCCTTGATCGACACCACGGAGGCCACCTTTTCGTCCGGGCCAAGCTGGATCATGTTCACCAGCGCACGGCCGCGCGCGGTCGGACTGGCCTCAGGAATCTCCAGAACAGAAACCCGATAACAACGTCCCCGATCCGTGAAGCAGATCAGCGCCGAATGTGTGTTGGCAATAAAGATGTCCTGCACATAGTCTTCGTCGCGGGTGGACATACCGGTCTTGCCCGCACCCCCGCGCCGCTGCATGCGGTACTCGGTCAAAGAAGTCCGCTTGATATAGCCCTTATGCGAAAGGGTCACCACCTGGTCCTCTTCCGCCACCAGATCATGAATGGTCAGCGTGCTACCATCGTCCATGATGCGGGTGCGGCGTTCATCCTGGAAAGAATCGCGCACCGCCGTCAGCTCGGTGCGGATAACCTCCTTCAGCTTCTCTTCCGAGGCCAGGATCGCCCGGAGCCAGTCGATCAGCGACATGACTTCCTTGTACTCCTCTTCCAACTTCGCACGTTCCAAGCCGGTCAAGCGCTGGAGGCGCATGTCCAAGATGGCCTGGGACTGCACCGAGGACAGGCCGAATTGCGCCATCAGGCGCTCCTTGGCCTCCTCCGTGGTGCGGGAGGAGCGGATGGTGGCGATCACCGCATCGATATGGTCGAGCGCAATCCGCAGACCTTCCAGGATATGCGCCCGCTCCAGGGCCTTCCGAAGATCGTAGCGGGTACGACGAAGGGTGATCTCGCGGCGGTGGGAGAGGTAGAACTCCAGCACCTGCTTCAGCGTTAAAACCTGGGGGCGCTGGTTTACGATCGCCAACAGGATCACCCCGAAGGTGATCTGCAGCGCCGTGTGCTTGAAGAGGTTGTTCTGCACCACCTCCGGCACCGCGTCGCGCTTCAGCTCGATCACCACGCGCATACCCTGGCGGTTGGACTCGTCGCGTACCGCGTGGATTCCCTCCAGCTTCTTATCGCGCACCAGATCCACAATATCTTCTTGGAACTTGGCCTTATTCACCTGAAAGGGAAGCTCGGTCACGATGAGAGCGTCGCGACCCTCCACCACTTCAAACTCCACCTGCCCACGCAGGGAGAGCTTTCCGCGTCCCGTCGAGTAGGCCTCAAAAATCCCCTCCCGACCCCGGATACTGCCCGCCGTCGGAAAATCCGGGCCGGGGATATGCTGCATCAGCTCGCGCAGCTCGATGTCGGGGTTTTCCATCAGCGCCAGCACGCCGTTGATCACTTCCTTCAGGTTGTGCGGCGGAATTTTGGTCGCCATCCCCACGGCAATACCTTCCGAGCCGTTCACCAAAAGATGAGGAAATGCCGCAGGAAGTACTTCGGGTTCTTCGGTAGCCCCGTCGAAGTTGGGGACAAAGTTCACCGTTTCCTTGTCGATGTCGGTGAGCAATTGCTCGGCCAGCTTCGTCATCCGGCATTCGGTATACCGGTAGGCTGCGGCATTGTCCCCGTCCACACTGCCGAAGTTGCCCTGACCATCCACCAGCAT
>CAITDR010000527.1 GCA_903891165.1 uncultured Pseudomonadota bacterium | reverse complement strand
GCCAGATCAATACCCACCTGCACCGCCGCTTCCGCCTCGGCCCGGCTCATCGCTGGCTCCTGTCGCATGTTGCCGGTGCCTCTCCGGATTTTTTTATCAAAAAAGCGGGCGTTTTTGCTGCTCTGCCAGACCGTATCGCTGTCCACACCCATGTCCACCACCGCCAGCTCCACACCGTGGTGCCGGGCAAACACATTGACGGCTGCGCCGCCCTCCAGAAAATTCGCGACCATCTGGGCGGTGACTGCGGAGGGATAGGGGCTCACCCCCTCGGCGGTGACACCGTGGTCGGCCGCAAAGGTGTAGAGGCGGGCCTTCGTCGGGATCTCCGGCGGGAACTGCCCGCGAGCACCACACCACCATACGGAGAGGGCCTCCAATTTGCCGAGGCTGCCCGGCGGTTTGGTCAGGCGACCCAAGTGCTGCTGCGCCTGTTCGGCGGCGGATTCGGACCAGGGATGTACGGAGGGAAGCTGCATTTGGTGACTTATCCCGTGGCCTTTGCCGATGCTCTGTAAGCGACCTCTCCCCGGTGCGTTTTGCTGCGGCCTGCGATACAGGGGCGGATGCGGAAGGGGCTACGCAAAGAAGAAGTGGGGGGCTGGGGTCCAGCCCTGCTTTTGGCGTTTTTGTGGGCGGTGCTCCCCGCACTTCCGGCGCTCAGCCAGGGACAGATCCTGGGCTCTCCCTACACCGATCTGTACCCTTCGGTCTGGGGTCTGGACGGTTTTGCGGCCTTACAGCCGGGTCTGCCGCTGTGGACCGATCGGGTGGCCGCCCCTGCGGGCATGGGTTTTTACTACTCCTCGCCGCTCCACGGCTGGGTGGGGACACCGCTCTGGGGACTTTTTGGACCGGTGGTAGCCTATAATATTACACTGCTGCTGGCGCGTTTTGCGACGGTGGCCGTCAGCTTCGGTGCCTTCCGGGCAATCGGGCTGGGGCCACGTGGGGCGCTCTGTGCAGCGGGAATCTATGGGGCTTCGCCCTTTTTTCAGGGTTATTCCGTTGAGGGAATTGTGGAGGGCACCGATGGCTGGACCCTCGCTCTCTGGGCCTGGGCAGTGGCGCGACGGCGTCCGGTTGCGTCTGTCATCACTTTTGCGCTGACGGTTGCTTCCTCCTGGTATCTGGGGATGGTGG
Source organism: uncultured Pseudomonadota bacterium (assembly GCA_903891165.1). Taxonomy (GTDB): domain Bacteria; phylum Myxococcota_A; class UBA796; order UBA796; family SXON01; genus CAITDR01. The sequence goes on along the minus strand of CAITDR010000527.1, from coordinate 1,938 downwards.
CCTGTCTGCTGGCTCTGGGCTGGGGTATCCGCGAACGGGTCGCCTGGATCTCCCTGGGCGCCGGGCTGCTGCTCTCCAGCCCCTTCCTCTACGGCTTTTTGAGCACGATGACCGGGGCTGCGCCCCTGGAAAGTAGTGTGCGGGTTGCGATGGGCAGCTCGCTGATGCCTGCCTTGCCGGGCTGGTGGCCGGGGCTCAATCCCTTTGCGATGACCAGCTTTATGGGTCTTTCTACCTTGGGTCTGGGCTTTGTGGGCGCAAGGGAGCGGCCAGGCGTCGCGATTGGGGCCGTACTCTGCTACCTGCTCTCCTTCGGGGTGGGGCCCTGGTACTGGCTGCCGGTGATGGAGAGTGTGCGGTTTCCCTACCGCTGGCACGCAGGAACCCTGTTCTGTGCTGCCATTCTTGCCGGTACCATTGTGGATCGCCTGAAGATGGCTTGGCTGGCCTGGCTACCCGCCATCGAGGGCCTGCTCTTGGGCCCCATCGAGCCGATCCTTCCGGGATCCCCTGCCGAAATCCCCCAAATCTACAACGCGGTGCAGGGGCCACTCCTGCTGGACCTGCCCGGTCCCTTGGCCATGCCGCCTGGAGAGCCGAACTTTTCCCGGCCGCGAAGCCGCTATCTGCTCTATGCCCAGACCCTGCACGGAGCGGCTTCCCCCTGGGCGCCGGACTTCAACGGGGTGGCCGCAGGGGAGGAGGCGGCCTTCCTCCAGGATTTTCGTGCCTGTGACCCGCTGTACCAGAAGCTCCATCCGGAGGCCACCTGTGGCCCCTTCCACCTCGCCCCGCTCAAAGTGGCGGGGGTGACACAAATCCTGGTGCATCGCGACGAGCTGCGTTCGCAAGCGGCGCCGTTGGAGCAGGCGCTGATCGCCGCCGGTGCAAGCCTGCAGCAGGAGCAGGAAAACCTCGCCCTCTACCGGATCCCCTGATGCGACTTCCCCACCAACGACATCCCTTTTTTCACGATCCCACCGACAACGAGCTTGCGGAGCGTTTGCACGCGCAGGTGTTGGAGCTGAAGGAGGAGCACGATCCCGCCTCCTTGGCTCGCCGTATGGGAGAGCTGGGTTTCTATCAGCTCTTTTCGGCGGAGCCTGCCCAGATCCGCCGCTACTGCGTGCTCCGGGAGCTGTTGGGCTACTATAACCCAACGGCGGACTCCATTTTTGCCGTGCAGGGGCTGGGCACCTTTCCGCTGCTGCTATCCGGCAGTCCCGCGCAGAAGGCCGTGGCCGAGCAGGCCAAGAGAGGAGAAAAAATCTCCGCTTTTGCACTCACTGAGCCCGAGGCCGGCTCGGATGTGGCCAACATGCAAAGCCGTGCGCGTCGCGACGGTGAGCAGTGGGTGCTGGACGGGGAGAAGACGCTGATCTCGAATATCGGGATCAACCAGCACGCAGTGTTCTTTGCCAATGCCGCGCCAGAGCTGGGAAAAAAGGGGATCTCTGCCTTCCTCCTCCCCATGGATAGTCCGGGAATCCAACGCTTGCCGGTGCCGATGACGGTGGAGCATCCCATCGGTGGGCTGTGCCTGGAGGAGGTGCGGGTTCCGGCCGAGGCGCTGATCGGAAAGGTCGGCGACGGAATGAAGATTGCGCTTTCCACCTTGGGAACTTTTCGGGTGACCGTGGGCGCCGCGGCGGTGGGCATGGCTCAGCGGGCCCTGGACGACACCTTGGTGCGGGTGCGCAGCCGCAAGCAATTCGGGGCGCCGCTCGCGGAAAAACAGCTCGTCCAGGCCATGCTGGCCGACTGTGGCACCGAGCTGGAGGCGGCGCGGCTCTTGGTCTACCGGGCGGCCTGGGAGAAAGTGCAGGGTGGCCGCGGTGATCTTCAGGTGGCCATGGGAAAGCTCTACGCCACCGAAGCGGCTTTTCGCATCATCGACCGCTGCGTGCAGCTCCACGGCGGGCTGGGGGTGACCCTGGG
>CAITDR010000526.1 GCA_903891165.1 uncultured Pseudomonadota bacterium | reverse complement strand
TGGCCGGCTGCCACGCCGTGGTACACGCGGCGGGTATGGTGTCGCACCGAGCGGAGGATGCAGAGCAGGTCAGCGTCACGAACCTTCGCGGCACCGAAAATGTGCTTGCCGCTGCAAAAGAGGCGGGGGTGCGCTTCTTCCTCCACCTCTCCACCTCCGGTACCATCGCGGTCAGCAGCAGCGCCAAGGTCCACACCGAAGAGAGCAGCCCGGCCACGGACCTGATCTACCGCTGGCCCTACTATCGCTCCAAGTATTTCGCCGAAAAGCTTGTTTTTGAGCAGGCAGGCGCAATGCGGGTTGCGTCGTTGAACCCCACCCTGCTCCTGGGCCCCGGCGACCGCAGCGGCAGCTCGGTGCGCTCTGTCCAGCTCTTTCTCGAAGGGCGACTTCCCGGCGTACCTCCTGGGGGATTGTCCTTTGTGGATGTTCGGGACGTGGCCGAGGCGGCCGCCCAGGTGTTGGCGCGGGGACGGCCGGGACGGCGCTACCTATTGGGTTCCGCAAACATGAGCTTCAACGAGTTTTATCGACGTTTGTCGAGAATCTCAGGCGTCGAGATGCCACCGGTGCGGATGCCGGGTCTGGTGAGGTCGCTGCTTCCGCTGCTGCCCAACCGCTCTCTGGACCTTCCCTGGTGGATGGGTGGAGATTTGGAGAGGAATGAGCTGGAGATGTCGGCCCACTACTGGTATCTGGACGCGACGCGGGCAAAGGAGGAGCTGGGCTGGCTTCCCCGGGATCCCAACGAGACGCTGCGCGACACGGTGGCCGATCTGCAGGGTTCATCGGCCCCCGCAGACAGCAACTGGTAGCTGGATCTTTCTGTGCCACTCTTGACCTGGCAAGACCTGCAACCCGGCGATCTGCTCTTCCAGGATCTCGACTGCGGCGCGCTGTGCGAGGCCATCGAGCGGGTGACGCCGGGTTGGCGTGGCTATGAAGTCACCCATGTGGGAATTGTGGTGCTTGAAGATGTAGGAGCAAGGCAGGAACTTCAGGTACTGGAAGCCATCGGCGCGGATGTACATCTCACTCCACTGGAACAATTCCTGGCCCGGACTTCGGATCGGAGGGGGAAACCCAAGGTTTTTGTCGGGCGTCTGAGAGATTCCGAAGCCCTTTCACAGCGGGCCGAGACCTTCGCACGCAGCTACCTGGGACGGCCCTATGACAATGTTTTTTCTCCGCGTGACGACGCCCTTTATTGCTCCGAGCTGGTGAGTCTGGCCTACAATGCGGCAAATGAACAGGTCCACGGCATAGACGCGCCGCCGATCTTCCCGCCCGTGGCCATGACTTTCACCGACCCCACCACCCGCCAGATTTTCCCGCCCTGGCAGCAGTACTACGACGACCTTGGCCTGCCAGTTCCCGAGGGAGAAGCTGGCTCCAACCCCGGCGCCCTCTCTCTTTCCCCAGCCGTGTACATCGTCGGAAAGATGGGGCAGCCCGATCGGCAGCGCTGAGCCTGAGCCTCCACAAAAAAACCTGGTTAGCAGACCGCCCATGTCTCTCTCCCTCTGGCTCGACCCCCTCCCCCCTCCCCGGCCCGCACTTGAAGGTGACCTTCAGGTAGATGTGGTGATCATCGGCGGCGGCCTCTGCGGCTGCTCGGCGGCTTGGCACCTTGCCTCCGCCGGAATCTCCGTGGCCCTTCTGGAATCCCGGCAGATTGCCATGAGTGCTTCCGGACGCAACGCCGGCTTTATCCTCCAAGGCACGGCCGAACGCTACGACCGCGCCGTCGCCATCATGGGGCCGGAAAAGGCACGCGCAGTCCACGCCTGGAGTCTGGAAAACCACCGATTGATGGCGGAGGTCATCGCGCAAGAGCGTCTGGACTGTGGCTACATGCGGCGCGGCAGCTTGCAGCTGGCAGACAGTGTCGAGGAGGAGGCGTCGCTGGTGGCCTCCTCGGACCTACTGCAGCGGGATGGCTTTGAAGTACAACTCCTCAAAGCAGAGCAATTGCCTTCCGTATTCGCCGGCGCGGGCTACCGCCTTGGGGTGCACCTGCCTGCGGATGGCGAGCTGGACCCTGCCCGGTTTGTACGCGGCCTGGCCGACCGTGCGGAGCAGAAAGGGGCAAAGATCTATGAACAATCGCCGGTGATCGAGCTGGACGCCGCCAGTCCCGGCGAAGTGCAGCTACGAACCGCCAAGGGCAGCGTACAGGCGGCGATCGTCCTGATCTGCACCAACGCCCGCGCCGGTGAATTGCTCCCTTCCCTGGCGAGTATTGTCGATCCCGTGCGTGGCCAGATGATCGGCACCGCCCCCCTCCCCCCGCTTTTTCCCATGCCCGTCTACGCCAACCACGGCTATGACTACTGGCGCCAAGACGAAAAGGGACGGATCGCACTTGGAGGTTGGCGGAATCTGGACCCCGGCACCGAAGTCGGCCACGACGAGATCCTGCATCCGGACATCCAAGAGCGGATGGAGAAATTTTTGAGGCGCTTCGCCCCCGATCTCCAGATCACCCACCGCTGGTCGGGCATCATGGGCTTTTCACGGGACAGCCTGCCGGTGGTGGGACCGGCCCGTGGCGCCCCCGGGGCCCTGGTCGCCGCAGGCTTCACCGGCCATGGCTTTGGCTTCGCCTTCCTCGCCGGCAAGGCCCTCGCCGACATCGTATGTGATGGGCGCCATCCCTTTGCGGATCAAATGGATCCCCGTCGTTTCAGCTGAGGGTGATTATAATTTCTCCATGGGTCCCTTCCTCCCCTTTCTGATCGTCGGCAGCGGTGAGCTGTGGCTGTCCACCCAGCTTCCGGTTTGGGCTGGCTGGTTTTTCGGCTGGGCGGGTGCGGCTACCTCCTATGTGAGCTTGGCCTATTTCCTGGCGCAGCCGCGGATGTTGGGCAAGCTCGATGCTCCACGCGTGGCGACGGTGGCGCTGATGCCCTACCATATGTTTGCGCGTGGTGCCGCGACCGTTGTAGGTGATCGGATGCGGAAAAAGTCAGTGGAGGTCAGCCCGGGCCTGTGGGTCGGTGCCTGGCCACGACAGGGCGCTCCGCTGCTGGCCCAGCTGGATCTGACCGCCGAGCTACCCCGTCGTGGGCAGGCGCTGCGGTACGCCTGCGTGCCGATGCTGGATGGTGCCCCGGCGCGCGACCACCACTTTTTGCGGGCCGTGGAGCAGGCACTGGAATGGCGACGGGAGGGCCTGGGAGTGCTGGTTCATTGTGCCTATGGCCACGGACGTAGTGTGGCCGTGTGTATCGGCGTGATGGTGGCGGAAGGGCTGGTGGAGGAGTGGGAGGAGGCACATCGGATGATCCTGCAGCAGCGCCCCCGGGCCTACATGACCCCCGCTCAGCGGAAGCTGATCGCGCGGATGCAGCCGCAATTGCTGGCCATGCGAAGCTCTTGACCTGTCAAGATATTCTGGTCCAGATCTATGCTTGACTCGTCAAGAGAGCAGCCTCAGAAAGAGCGTTCTTCTTTCTCTTCTGCCCGGTGTCTCAAAAAAGCACGCTGACGCGCATCAAAAGCGCCCGGCCCATCGGCACCGTCCTCAAATCGCAGCCCTACCCGCCAGCCCTGCACCTTGGCCTGCGTAGCTTCGAACACAGTCACCACGGAGCACCCCAGGTGAAAGGTCTCGACCACCACCTCCACCGCATCCTTCCCATCCTCCACCTTGATGCGCTCCCGGGACTCCACGACCAGGGTGAAGACCACACGCATGTCCAAACCAGGGCGGCGGGGCAGCCAAAGGGACGCACCACTCCGCGAAATATCGAGGAGCACCGCCCCTTCTACCTGGATATTGGGCGGCAGGGTACTGCGTCCCGACGCAGGTGGGCTCTGGAAATAGCAAATCTCGATCTTGTCCTTCAGCGGAAAACGGTACTGTTCCCTCCGGTTCACCTCGATCAGCTCGTCGGCCAAGCTGATCACGATGTGCCGCTCGGTGGCGGGCACTCCCTTGGACGGCCTTGCAGCCTGCCACTGATTGAGTACACCCGTTAGCAGAAAACGTCCTTTCTTATTTGCAACTTCAATGCGCACCGCAGTCGGAACGGTCACAAAATCCATGGGCGCGTCGAGCTTCAACTTCAGCTTGCCCGCAAAGGGGGCCACGGCCACCCCGCCGCGACCGGCCAGCAGCTCGTGCCCCCGCCAGAGATTGACGTAGGCCGCCGGACCGGTCACTTCGGTGAAGAGGGGGTTGGCGTTTTTGTCCTCGGGAAACCAAGCAGCGTCGGAAAAAAGTGCCTCCAGCTCAACGCTACATACTGCAGGATCGCCCACCTGAAACTCGGAGAGATGGTCCTCCTCGGTACCCACGTGGATCAGCTCCACCGGGTAGCCATCCTCGTGGGTGACATGCGGCGAAAACTCCATTGCCAACACCCCTGCACGGCGACGGGGAATCAGCACCTCCGGCTCCTCCCCGGCCTGCGAAACAAAAACCAGGCCCGCCGGGGTCACTCCGAGGCGCCCAAAGATCACATCCAGGCCCACACGTCTTGCAGCAAGCCGGGTCCAGGACGCTCCACGCATCTGCGGATTTGCCTGGTCAAACCAACGCTTTACCAGCAAATCACGCAAAACCAGCGGTGCTTCGACTTCCAGAACGATGTTCTGGCCACCCGCCGAGATGTGCAGCCCCGGAAAATCTGGCCGTACCACTTCCAGATCGTTGAGCGGTAACCACGTGGTGGAAAGGCTACCCGAAATCAGGCTATTTTCAATGGCGGCAAAACCGAAACCCGTACGGGCCACCGCGACCAGCCCATCATCCCGACCCAGACGACCATGGGAAGTGCCCTTCACAAAAATCGGCTTCACCTCGGCATTCCGGCAATCCAACATCGCCCCGAGGATCAGCCAGGTTACAAAACCGGCGGGCCCCCGAAAAGTCAGTGGCGGCTCGGCCTCCACCACCACCCGGCGCCCCCCATCGGTCCGCCGCACCCCTCTGATCGTCGCAAGTGGAACATGCACAGGTGGCTGGCCCAACAGCCGCGCGTCCAAGGCCGGCTCGAACCGCAGGCTTCCTTCCCCGCTGATCTCCAGGTTCCCATGCACCGTGATCAACGTATTCACTTCCAGAAGCACTGCCTTACTCAGCAGAGCGTCTTCCTTCAGTTGAGATCCGGTCCAGGGCAAGACGTGGGCCTGCATTCAGCACTCAGCGTGGGGGATTATCGCAGAGCTGTCTTTTAGCCTTCCCGGCGACACGACGCCCGCACGGATCATAGGATTGAGGAACTCTTTACATCAATGCCGGAAAACAAAAAATCTCTAAAATACGAAACAGTCCTCTCCACACCCGTCGCAAAGTCCACCTGCGGGGACCAGCCCAGCTCAGCCTGGGCCCTTCCGATATTGGGACGACGCTGGGTGGGATCGTCCGGCGGCAGAGGTTTGTGGATGATTCCCGCCTTGTTCCCGGTAAATTCGTTGATGTACTGGGCAAGCTGCAGCATGGTCATCTCGTGGGGGTTGCCGATGTTGCAGGGCTCGGTCAGGTCACTTTCCATCAGCCGCACGATGCCGTCCACCAGATCCGTGCAATAGCAGAAGCTGCGGGTCTGGGAGCCGTCTCCGAAGACCGTCAGCGGCTCCCCACGCAGGGCCTGGCTGCAAAAAGCCGGCATCACCCGCCCATCTTCTGCCCGCATCCGCGGACCGTAGGTGTTGAAGATCCGCACAATCCTTGTCTCCACCCGCCGGTAGCGATGGAAGGCCATGATCAACGCCTCTGCATACCGTTTGGCCTCGTCATAGACCGAGCGTGGACCAATCGGATTTACATTTCCCCAATAGCTTTCCACCTGGGGATGGATCAGCGGATCACCGTAGACCTCCGAGGTGGAGGCCTGCAGGAACCGAGCGCCATCACGCTCCGCACGCTGAAGCGCAAGCCGCGTCGCGTCTGAGCCTGCGTAGAGCGTCTCAAAAGGAAGCTGCACGTAGTCGATAGGGCTGGCGGGAGAGGCAAAATTGTAGATCCGATCTACCGGCCCCTCCAAAGGTAGATCCTTGGTGACATCCGCCTGGACAAAGCGGAAGGCGGCACCGTAGTGCTCCAGAACCCGGAGGTTCCGGGGGTGCCCGGTGAGGAAGTTGTCCATCGCCACCACCTCGTGACCGTCCCGCAGCAGACGCTCACAGAGATGGGAACCGATAAAGCCGGCGCCGCCGGTGACCAGGATTCGCATCGCTTCCTCATAACCCATAGGCCCAGAGCGCGTGCCCGGTTATGAACGACGGCTATGCCTCAGGTACGCTCTACCACCGCCCACATTCAGCTTGCGGCGCTTACCGCCAACCTTGCCGCGTTGCGGGCGCTACTGGCGCCAAAAACCTGGATATGGGCGGCCGTAAAGGGGGATGCCTACGGCCATGGCTCGGTGCGGGTTGCACGTGCGCTGGCGGCGGCGCATTGCGACGGTTTTGCGGTGGCGCTGGTGGAGGAGGGAGTACGGCTGCGGGAGGCCGGCATCCGGATCCCCATCCTGTGCCTGGGTGGTGTGCAGCGGGAGGGTGCGGCGGAAGCGCTCTCTCGTGGCCTTACCCCTGTCGTTTTTGTTGAGGGGGACGCAGAACGTATCGACGCCGTTGCGACCTCCCCCGTCGCTATCCACCTGAAGGTGGACACCGGCATGGGCCGGTTGGGGGTGCCCTTGCCCGACTGGGGGCGCTTCCTGGACCGCTTCGCCCGCTTCCGAAAACTCCGCGTCGAAGGTCTGATGACCCACTTCGCCGAGTCGGAGTCCCCGGATCCCACCTACACCGTGGAGCAGGCCCGCCGCTACCAACAGGCGCTGACCACCGCCCGGCAACGCGGGATTGCTCCACGCTCTCGCCACCTGTGTAATTCGGGAGCGATCTTGACACGTCCAGAGCTGCACTTCGATGCGGTACGGCCAGGAATCCTGCTCTATGGGGTGGCACCCGCTCAAGAGCTGGCCGCACGCATCCCCCTGGCCCCGGTCATGCAGCTCTCCACCCGCGTGCTGTTCGTGAAGGATCTGCCCTCGGGTGCTTCGGTTTCTTATGGAAGGCGTTTTGTCACCAAACGTGCTTCGCGCATTGCGACGCTGCCGGTGGGCTATGCCGATGGCTATCCGCGGGTGCTGGGGGGCAAGGCTTCGGTGCTCCTGCAGGGAAGGCGCTGTCCTGTAGTGGGCACGGTTTGTATGGATTTGTGTATGGTGGACGTGACCGATCTGCCGCAGCCGGTGGAGGCCGGCGACGAGGTGGTGCTGCTGGGGAGGCAGGGAGAGGCGGAGATCCGGGCGGAGGAGCTGGCAGAGCTGGCAGGCACCATCCCCTATGAGATCCTGTGTGGCTTCTCCGACCGTATTCCCCGAGCCGACGGGGATGCATCATGATCGTGCAGAGCGTGGAGGCGGTGGGCCGTGCGGTGCGGGAGGTGGTGCTCGGCGCCGGCCGCTATGCACTGTTTCTGGTTCGTTCTCTATTTTCAGGCCTCTTTCCTCCCTACCGCTTTCGCATCCTGACAAAACAGATGTATTTTGTCGGTGTGCAGTCGCTATCTATTGTAATGATTACTGGAGCCTTTACCGGCGCTGTCTTTGCCTACCAGAGCAATTACGCCTTCTCCAAATTTGGTGCCGAGACAATGATCGGCGCCACCGTGACCCTGGCGCTGGTGCGGGAGCTGGGACCGGTGCTTTCCGGGCTGATGGTGAACGGGCGGGTAGGCAGCGCCATGGCCGCGGAGCTGGGCACAATGCGGGTGACCGAGCAGATCGACGCCCTCGAAAGTATGGCGATCAACCCGCTTCAATACCTCGTGGCGCCGCGTATCCTCGCCTCGATCGTGATGGTGCCAGCGCTCACGGCGCTCTTCGACACCATCGGCGCCTTCACCAGCTATTGGGTTTCTACGCGGGTTCTGCAGGTGTCCACAGGGGCCTACGTGGCCCGCACACAATGGTATGTGGATGTGGATGACCTTGTGGGAGGCCTTTTCAAGTCAGCGGTGTTCGGACTGATTCTGTCTTCGGTGGGCTGCTACTACGGCTACTATGCCCGTGGTGGGGCCGAGGGGGTGGGCTCTGCCACCACCAAGGCGGTGGTGGCGGCCGGGGTGGCCATCCTGATCGTGGATTATTTTTTGACCCTCTTCATTGCGCCGTTGGGGGTGGGATGATGGAGATCGCCATCCGGGTACAGGGCTTAAAAAAGAGCTTTGGAAGCCAGCAGGTGTTGAGAGGAGTGGACCTGGAGATTCCCAGAGGCGCCATCACCGTGGTGATCGGACGCTCGGGGACGGGGAAGAGTGTCCTTCTGAAGCACCTGCTGGGGTTGGTGCCGCCAGACGAGGGAACCATTGAGGTAGGCGGCCAGGATCTGTGGAAGCTACGGGAGTCGGGAAGGCGGGATCTGCGGGCACGCTTCGGGATGGTTTTTCAGAATGCCGCCCTTTTTGACTCGATGGATGTTTTTGAAAATGTGGCCTTTCCGTTGCGAGAGCACAGCGGCTGGGAGGAGGAGCAGATCGGCACGCGGGTGCGGGAGGTCCTGGCCTCGGTGGGCCTCAGCTCGGCCGTCCACAAGCTCCCCTCTGAACTATCGGGAGGCATGCGGAAGCGTGCAGGGCTGGCCCGTGCCCTGGTCCGTAACCCAGACTACTTACTCTATGATGAGCCCACCACCGGCCTGGACCCGATCATGACGGCGCAGATCGATGCCTTGATCCGGGCGACTCAGGACCAGCACCCCGGCCTGACCTCGGTGGTGATCAGCCACGACATGCAGGCCACCTTCCGCATCGCCGACCGCATCGCCATGCTGCACGAAGGGCGGGTGATTCTTCACGAAGATCGAGAGACTTTTCGCCAAAGTGACCATCCCGTTGTCCGGCAATTTGTGGAGGGTAGGCTTGATGGTCCAATCCGACCGGATTTGAGCTGAGACCCCCGTCCGCCTAACGACAGACGTGTACAGCCTCGTTGAGGCGAATACTCTGCTCCCCGCCCCCGGTCGAAGGGTAGACCTCGATACTACACGTATAGGTCTCCACATCTTTATATTCCGGCAATGAGGGTGGGGAAATCGTCAAATTGTAGGTTCCCGGCTTCAAGGAGATTACGGTTGCGGGAACAAACGTGGGGCCACCTGCTACACGGACCGTCCAGCCCTTTGAACCCGCAAAACTCACCTTCCGTTCCACCGGCGGGGGGGGGGAGATCCTCTCCGGCTCCTTCAGCGGCTCGACCTGCTGGGGCGGCTCGACCGGGACCACCACCACGGAGGGGATCGTCGTCTCCGCCGAAGGTTTTGCCGTCGCCTTGGTCTCCCCTTTGCTCCCCTCCCCCTTCTTCCCCGGATCCGGCCTGGACCCTTCGTTTCCAGGCAGCGTTCCCGCCGCCGCATTGCCGGGGGGAACTGTTCCGCCCGCACCGGGCAGAGGGGTGGTCCCCGGCGCCGCAAGTCCAGTCGTCACGCTCGGTGGGGAGGCCTGCGTTTCCGTGCCGGTCCCCGGTCCCCCCACCTCCTTCTTCCCCGGATCCGGCAGCGGATTGGCAATTTCAGTAGTCTTAACTACCGATGCCTCCGGATCCCGCTCCCCCTGCCACCACCACATCCCCCCCACCAGACCCAACGCCAGCAGGCTCACCACCCCCGCCACGGCGATGCCCCCCATCCCCACCATCCAGCCGATTCCATTCGCCGAATCGGAACGATGCTCCACCGGCGGCTGGGGGGCGAGGGTGGGGCCATCCAGGGTCACCCGGTGCAGCCGCAGCGGCTCGGTGCTCTGCACCCGCGCCGCCAGGATCACCGGCACAAGACGGGCCGCAAGCATCGCCAAAGACTCGCCAACCGATCCCTCGAGAAGACGGGTTGCTCCCTCCACAAGTTCCCGATGGGTGGGCCGATCTTCTGCATTGTAGCGCAGCATACTGAGGCAAAATTCCCGTATTTCTTCCGGCAACTGCCCGGTCTTCATATCCCAATGGCGCGCGTAGCGGCCCTCCTCCAAGGGGGGGCGATCGCTGTCGCCACCCGTGAGAAGATCCAGAAAGGTGACCCCCAAGGCGTAGGTATCCAAACCGGGGCTCTGCTCTCCGCCCAACCACATCTCCGGCGCCATAAAATGGGGGGTGCCCCACATGCCCGACTTGGTCTTGCCGTCGCGGTCAAAATCGCCGCGAGCAATGCCAAAATCCAGCACCTTCACGCTGCCGGAGGCGGTCACCAATACGTTCGCCGGCTTGATGTCCCGGTGGATCACGCGAAGCGGGCGCCCGTCCACCGGAGAGGCCGAGGTCCAGGCCGCATCCAGCGCGGAGGCCACGGCACGCACCACCTCCAGGGCGGCCCGCTGGGTAAACTTCTCGCCGAGCTCCAGGATCTCTGCCAGGTCCACCCCCTGCACATACTCCATCACCACCGCAGGACGCCCCTCGATCTCCGTCAGCTCCAGTACCTGCACGATATGCTCGTGGTGTAGCAACCCCAACAGACGCGCCTCATCACGATGGCGACGTAGAAGCTCCTCAGATTGGTGCTCCTGAAGGAGCAATTTCACCGCCACACGACGGACAAAACGGTCCCTTCCGTGCAGGTTCGCGAGGTACACCTCTCCGAAGCCCCCGGCGCCGAGGATCTTCAAAAATTCCAGCTCGCGTGTACCGACGCTCATGTCAAACAATGTACCACGCCAGACGCCGCCGGAAATCGCCATGTCAGCGCGAATCCCCGTAGCCCTGGAAAATCACCCGGTCTGCCGGTTATAGTCCACACATGAGCCTCCCCGCCGACAAGCTCTCCTCTATCGTGGACCCCGAGATCCTCGCCTATCTTGGGGTCTTGGAGGCGGAAGATCCCTTCCTGGATACCCTGGAGGCTCACGCCGCCGCCCACCACTTCCCCCTGATCGGGCGGCAGAGTGGGCGGCTGATCGAGCTGTTGTGCCGAATCGGCGGTATCCGGCGGGCCTTTGAATTTGGTGCCGGCTGGGGCTATTCCGCTTTCTTCTTTGCACGTGGCGGCGCCCAGGTCATCGGCGCCGAGCGGGATCCCTGGGAGCTGGAGCACCATGCACGTCTGTTTGCCGGGCACCCGCTGAAGGCCTCCATCCACATCCTCCAAGGCAGCGCGCTCGACGTTTTTGAGAAGACCAGCGGTGATTTCGATGCCGTTCTCCTGGATCTCCACAAAGAGGACTACGCCATGGCGCTGGATGTGGCGCTGCCCCGGCTGCGTCCTGGCGGGTTGATCGTTGCCGACAACGTGCTGTGGGGAGGACGGACCGCACGGGGCTCCGGCGACCCTTCGACGCAGGCATTGATTGCCTACAACCAACGGATTTTTCGTGACCCACGGCTATCTTCTGTGATTGTGCCCGTAGGGGATGGCTTGGCGATCAGCCGGAAACACGGATGAACGGGATTTTTCTTACAGTGCTCGGGGTGGGCGCCATGGCGGCACTGGCCTGGTATAGTCGCCAGCAGGCGCGAGACCGACTGCTGGCCGCCTACGCAGCGCTGGCCGAAGATCTGGGCGCCAACTATGTGGACCCCCCTCATCCGAACGGTACTCCTTCCATCAACGGAAACTTCCGAGACCACCGCTTTTCGATTGCGACGGTGCAACGAATCGGTGTCTCCGGAAAGACCACGTCGATGGTACGACTGGAGCTGGACGGCGTCCCGGGAGGGCTCCGATTTATTCCTGCACCAACCCTGGAAAATGCACTTCGGCCCCACCCGGACTGGACCACCGGCGACCCGCTGTTCGACCGCAAGGTGTTGGTCTGGGGAGAGGAGGTGCGGGTTCGCGCCGTGCTGACCGCCGAGGGCCGCCTCCAGATCGCCAGCTTCCTTGCCGATGGTGGACAAGTCACTGAGGGAAAAGTGAGCCGAGAGCGGCCGGAAGTGGGGGTGGATCCGCTGAGTTTTAAGGCCGAGCTGGACCGGTTGGCGGAGCTGCAGCAGCTTTTTTCGCTGGGGCAGAAGGAGAACGCCGACCGAATCAAGAGCAATTTTCTGGATACCAACCTCCAGATCCGTAAGGACAACCTGGAGGCCTTGGCCAAATCCGGCTTCGCATGGGGACCGGCACTGACCCCTCTTCTGAATGATCCAGATGTCCCCGTGCGTATCCGCGCCGCCGAGCTGGGTGGTGAGGACGGAATGCTCAAAGACCTGCTCAAGGACCCGGCCTGTAAACACCGGGTTGAAGCAGTCAATGCGCTGGCCAAGATGGTGTCCAAGGCGCTGCCGCGGGCGGTAATGACCATGCGCGAGCTGGGGCCAGAACTTGCGGTCGACGCCGATCGGCACGTCCAGCTGGCCTGTGTGGGCTCCTGTGTGGGCCTTGGACGTGCGGAGGGCCTCAAGATCCTGGAGCTTGCTCGCGGAACAACACCGGGGCCAGTGGTGACCATGGCGATTGTGCGTGCTGCTGGAAAGTTGGGCTCTCCGGGGAAGCTGGTCACCGAGGGTAAGCTGCCAGCAGAGCATGCAGCGGCAGTTGCGCAGGCCGAAGCAATTCTTTTGGACCTTCTGGATCACAGCGACCCTGAAGTTCAGGCCGGAGTCATCCACGAGCTTGGGCGTGTGGGAGGCGCACGCTCTCTGGTCCTGCTGGCGCACATGAAGGAGTCCGAGAGTGCGAAGGGCGCGGTGGAGACGATCCAGGCCCGCTTGGCTGCGGCCGCCGAGGAAAAGGTGAAGGAGGAACGGCTGAAGGAGGAGAAGGCGAAGGTGGAGCGCGCCAAAAATCTCGCGAAGGGAAAGACCGAGGTGAAAGACGATCCCCTTTCAAAAATCCCCCCCGAAAAACCGGTGGAGGACGCAGCAGACGCTCCCACTCAACTCCATAGTATGGACCTGGAGTAAGGCGTCCTACTCTTGACAGGTCAACAGTGACAATTCAGTCCTGTTCCCAGCCAGAGTCCACAAAGCGAACCACCAGAAGCAGACCGTCGGTCCCCTCCGGTGCAAGTTCTCCGGTCGCTTCACAAGGGGCACCGGTGACCACGGTGTAGCCGGTCTGCTGATAGGGTGTCCCAACGCCAATTTTTACGGGAACACTGCGCCCCACCAAGCCGCCCGCCTCGTCTATCAGGTCCACCGTCAAGAGCGCATCCACCGTCTGGGGCAGCCCTGGAAAGGCCAAACGACCATTTCCAGCGCCCTCTTCGCGCAGGCCCACACCCTCTACACACAGGCGCGCCTGCTCCGCCACATCGGGAATGGCTCCCTGTACGTCTACCTGAAGATCCGCGTAGTCATAGGAATTTGCGGCACAGGCCAGCAGGAAGATCAGCACCACCCTCAGGACTCAGTCCACTCGTAGTCCAGAAGGATCCACATATTGTCCTCGCCCGAGGGCTTGAACCAAGCAGTCCCATACTGAGTGACCTGCCAGTAGTCCCCCGCAAAACCGGGGTCGCTGGCGTCGTTCTCTTCACCATCGTTGATGGTGATGTGCGCGCAGCTATTCCAGGTCAGGGTGCCCCACTGCACTTCACAAGAGGCCAGAACCTCGGTCAGCTCCACCGTCCAGGTGGCGCCCCCGGTCTCGGTCACGATCTTCTCGCCGGTGTCCAGAAAGTCCGAGATCGGTGCGACTACAATGGGCGGATCAAAGGGCGTGATGTCCTCTGCACCCGCGCCATAGCCATAGATCTGCACACCGTCACCGGTGGGGGCTGCCCACTGCACGGAGTAGAGCTTCTCCAGATCCTCGTCGGTACGGGCGAAATATTCCCAGGTCCAGACCTCTACATCGCCAATGATGGTCGGCTCGGGCAACTTCTCGGCCCGTAGACGCTCCTCCACCGCGGTGTCCTCGTTCACCCACACAGCCGCCCGTTCCCCATCCTGAGGGAAGTACTCGGACATTTTGATGCCGCGGGCCTCACCGATCTGGTTGCCACTACACGCGATCATAAGCAGCGTCAGCATTCCGCCTCCACACCTCTTTTATAGCCTGCTCAGCGGACTTCCGCAGCCACTCAGCGCTGCATTCTCCACAGGCGATGGATCTGCCGGTTCCGAAACTCCTCCGGCACCGTGTCCAGCGGTTGGATGTCGGCAAAGGGCAGGTCGATAAAGGAAGGATGAAAAGTGGGGAGGTTGGTGGTGAACCACAACACGCCGGTCGGGGTCAACATCGTCGATAGACGACGCAGGAGCGTGGAGTGATCCCGCTGCACGTCGAATTCCGGGGCGTCCGCACGCACCGAATGGGAAGGTGGATCACAGAAGATATGGTCAAAAGTTTCGGTGGCATGCCGCTGAATGAATGCGCGCACCTCGCTTTGCACCAGACGATGTGCCGGACCGGCCAGCCCATTGGTTTCCAGGTTGCGGGTGGTCCAGTCCAGGTAGCGCTCGCTGCCATCCACCGTCACCGTGGCGCGGGCGCCACCCGCCGCCGCATACACCGTCAAAGCGCCGGTATAGCCATAGAGATGGAGGAGACGGAGCCCCCGGATCTCCTCCCGGATCCGCGCGCGGGTCAGCCGATGTTCGGCCAGAAGACCACTCTCCGGGTAGTCATCCAGGTTCACCCAGAATTTCAGGCCACCTTCATGCACCAGAAACTCCCGCCCCCGTGGGGTACTACGTCCATCGTAGCGGTCCACGCCCAACTGGCTACGGCGACGATAGTGGATGTTGGCGGCGGGGATCTCGAAACGGCGCGCGGCGGCGGCTCCCAGACCGCCCAGCCAGTCCGCCACCAGCGCCGTCTGCCGACGTTCGTGCTCGGTCAGAAACAGGTGCAGCTCGCCCTCTACCGAAACATAGGCGTCGACCACCGCCCGGATCTCCGGAATATCCCGGTCAAAGAGGCGAAAGGCGCCGATGCCCTGCTTTTTGAACGGCGGCGCCAAACGCTGCCAGGTCTTGTAGAGCCGATTCGCAAACATCTCCGCCTGCTCGGCGGCTTTTTCATCGGTGAGCATTCCCGCCATCGGGAGGATACGGTCTTTCATATGCGCCTCGGAACAGGTCTTGCAGCTTCAATCGAGGCCGGATCCATGGGATCTTCCGGCCAGGCATGGCGTGGATAGCGTCGCATCAGCTCGCGACGGACGGCGGGATAGTGACGGTCCCAAAAGCCACGGAGGTCGGTGGTGACCTGCACTGGGCGGTGGTTGGGGGCCAGCAGATGTAGCACCAGCGGGCGGCCATCGGCAATCCGTGGCCCATCCGCCATCCCAAAAAAATCCTGGAGGCGGGCGGAGATATAGGGATCCCCCTCCTCGGGGTAGTCCAGCGGTGCCCCCTTGCGGTTGCCCCCGATCCACAGGCGCTCCGGCGCAAGGCGATCCACATCGACTCCGGCAAGCTGTTGACGTGTCAAGGCCACCAGTGAACAGCCACCCAGATCAGAAAAAGAGCGCATGCCCCGACAGGCTTCGCGTCCCAGCACATCCAGATCGAGGGCGGGCAGATCCATGCCGATCCGCCGCAGCCAGGCCACCCGCCGAATCAAGGCCACCGCCGCCTCGTGGTCGGGAAAAACCCGATGGGCAACGGGGCGGGCGTGCTCCCACAGCAGCTCGGCCACCCGCTCTTCCTCACCCTGTCCAGGTCCTTCCTCGATCACCAGCGCGCCGTACATCCACTGCTCCCGCAGCTCCACCCGCTCCCCCACCCAGCGTAGCTCCGTGCGAACCTCGGCAGCATCCAACAGCCAGTCGGTGGGAATAGGACTTAGCGAGCGGATTTTGAGCTGGCGCCCCACCCGCTCCACTTCGGTCACCACCACAAAACCATCGCCCCCCGGTGCGGCCGGATCCAGCGCCGCCGACCCTCCTCCCGAAAAAAGAACGTTGGTCCCCCTTCTCTTCCCCACCCGATCCGAAAAAGCCTGGAACAAGGCCCGGGTCAGCACCCCGTGGAGATCCCCCGCGGGCCGGCTCCGCTCCAGCAGCTCCAGTATCTGCCGCTGCTCCTGGCGCTGGCGCCCCGAAGGCTCCTCGGAAAGCGCCAGATCCACCAGATCGACCACTTCCGCACGACGACGCTCCCCCAGGCGCACTGCAAGGGCCGCCGCCTCCGCAGCCGCACCGCCGCGCGCGGCATCCAGCAAAAAAGCCGCCACCCGTGGGGAGACCGGCAGGCGCACCATCGCATCCCCACGCGGCGTTCGTCCTCCCTCCCCCAGCGCCCCCAGGCTTTGCAGTTGCTGGCGTGCCGCCAACCAGGAGCCCGGTGGCGGCGGATCCAGCCACACCAGCTCTCGTCCGCCCAGGTCCAACACCGTCCCCGCGAGGTCCATCCGCTTGATCTCGGGCTCTGTGGTGGCCGGACGGGCGTCGTGATCGCCGCGTGTGTACAGGCGAAGGCAGCGCCCTGGCCCCTGACGGGCGGCACGCCCCGCACGCTGGGTCGCCGATGCCCGCGAGATCGGGCAGAGATCCAGGGTTCCCATCCCCGACCAGGCATCATGCCCGGGCACACGTGCCAATCCAGTATCTACCACCACCGAAACGCCGTCTACGGTCACACTGGTTTCGGCAACATTTGTAGTCAGTATTACCTTTCGACCGCGGCCCCGCCGCAGTGCCCGGTCCTGTTCGTCGGAGGAAAGCTCGCCATGTAGCGGCAACACTTCCGCCTCCACCCCCACAAGCTGCTCCTGCACCCGCCGGATCTCACCCACCCCCGGCAGAAAGACCAGAACATCACCCCCTTCGTGGCTCAGAACTCCCCGTACCGCCTGGCCGACTTTCTGTTCCAGGAAACGGTCGTCTGGCCGAGGCAGATAGTCGATCTCCAGCGGAAAACGCTCCACCTCCACCCGAATGCGCGGACAGCCCAACCAAGTGGAAATCCGCTCCCCATCCAGCGTCGCGCTCATCACCAACAAGCGCAGCTCAGGACGACGACGACGGAGTTCCGTCACCCAAGCCAGGGCCACGTCCGCATGGATGGAGCGCTCATGAAACTCGTCGAGGATCACTGCCCCCACCCCCGAAAGATCAGGGTCTGAGGCCAGCCTTCTCGTCAGGAGCGCCTCGGTCACATAGAGCACCCTTGTCTCCGGACCCGCGCGGCGCTCCAAACGCATGGCATAGCCGACGAAGCCCCCCGGCTGCTCCCCCCGCTCGCGGGCCACAAAGGTCGCCGCCGCCCGCGCCGCAATACGTCGTGGCTCCAGCACCAGCACCTGGCCCGCAAAACGCTGCGCCACCGCCACCGGAACCCGCGTCGTTTTCCCGGTTCCCGGCGGCGCTTCCAACACCAGCGCGCCCTGTTGATCCAGGGCTTCCAAAATCTCCGGCAGGGATCGATCGACGGGTAACATGGGGCAGGCGGCATATCCCATCTGCCGCGCCGGCGTGCTACGGTGGGGCCCGTGAATCCTCTCTATGCCGACCATGTGCAGCGGCTGTCGGTCAACGGCAAGACGATCCTCTGGAACCTGCTGACCGGACGCCACCTTCCGCTGAGCCCGGAAACGCTCGAGAGCCTGGAATCCTGCCTACCCGGCTTCCCCCCCGAGCTTCAGGGCGTCGTAAAGCGCCTGCGCGACCACTACATGCTCGCCGCCGGGCCGCCTCCCCCGATCGCCGCCTTGATCCCGGCCCGTTCGCGGCTGGCACTGCTGATCGCCGATAAACTGTGGTTGGCTGATCCCAACCAGGCCCGTACAGGCGGCCATGCCTGGAAGAAATTCCCGCTTTCCCCCGAAGAGATCACCCTCTGGCGCGCCTGCAACGGCTCACGTACCACGGCTGCTGCAGCGACGGTGGCCGGATTAGCGCTGGACGAGGCAGAAGCCCTGCTGCTTCGGCTTAGCGCGCCCACAACGCAGGCAATTCAACTGCGGGAAAGGCCCTTGGATCGCCGTGATCCCGCGTTGGAGCGCATCCTCTGTCCCGATGCCCTGCCTGGACCCCGCAGCTCGGACCAGTATGGGAGCACCGGAGAGACCACACTGGAAGCCTGGCACCAGCGTATCTCGGCTGGGGAAGTACATTTTGACAATGTGGAGACCACGGTGGCGCACGCCTTCGGGCTGCCCCACCCCGCGTTGGGCGGCCAGCGCTACGGCGAGCGGCTTCACGATATTTTCGAGGATCGTGGCTGGCTCCAGGATCAGGTGGTGGAGGTGGGCCCCGGCGACGGCGAGCTGGCAGAAGCCTTCCTGACCCGGTCAGGGGGGCGGGTGGACTACCTGCGCATCGACATCGCCCCCGAGCTGCTGGCCACTCAGCGACGGCGTCTGCCGCAGACCCGGGAACGATTGGGCTCAGCAACCCGACTTCCCCTTCCGGATCGGAGCGTAGCACTTCTCTTTTCCAACGAGGTGATCGCCGATTTGAGTGCGGTGCCTTACGACGCCGACCTACCGGCAGTGGGGGCGGCTCGGGATGTGGCCGAGCGCCTTCGTCGCTATCGTATCCCAGCCGCATCCGGTACACAACTTTACAACCTTGGCGCCTGGATTTTCCTGGAGGAGATCGCACGGGTCCTGAAGCCGGGAGGCGTCGCATGGCTCTCCGAGTTTGGGTCACCCGAGGATCCGCCAGAAGAGGCGGTGCAGCTGGATCACCCCGAAGTCAGCATCCACTTTGGCCAGCTGCTGGTGGTGGCCCGGGCGCTGGGTCTGGAAGCCGCTTTAGAGCCTATGGGCGAATTTCTGCGCTTTGACGCACGCGCCTTCCAGCTATGGCGTGGTTCTTATGAGGGGCTTCGTGCGTGGTTCAGATCGGAGGGCCGGGACCTCGCTGCACGTGCTTGGACGCCTGAAAGTCTTCCACCGGGCGGCAATGTGGAAGGACTCTTATGGGTACCACTTTCCGAAGTTGGTGCGGGCCCGCTGCTCAGCCGCTTCTGGTGTCTGTGCCTGCGACGGCGCCCATGACAAGGATTCTCGCCAGCGCGACAGCAGAAGCTGGGATATAAGGGACCGTCATGCCTGAGCTTTCTCTCTCTTCCCTCTCGGATACCTTCTCGGCGGAGCTGCCGATTATGCTGCTGATGGCGACCGCATCCGTGGTCGTGGTCGCGGTGGCCTTGGCGCGCTTGTGGACGATGATCCATGCTCGTATACAGCTGCGCCGTCTCGACACGCAGGTGTTGGAGGCCGCGCGGAGTGGAAACTGGGAGGAGGCGCGGAAGCGCTGTGAGGCCATCGGCTCCCCCTTCCGAGAAATTTTTGTGGCTGGCCTGGACCGGGTGCTCGGAAAGGTCAATGGAAACGCCGCAATGGCGATGGCGCGCGAGCAGAAGCGCACGATGGGAAAAGTGCGGGCTACCCTGTGGGTGCTGGGCAGCACTGGCGCATTGATGCCCTTTGTCGGTCTTTTTGGCACGGTGGTGGGCGTTATGGCGGCGTTCTCGGCGCTGGGCCACCAGGACGACGGGGGCGCCATGGTCAGCAGTGGTGTCTCGGTGGTGTCCGGCGGAATCGGACAGGCACTCATCGCGACGGCCGCAGGTCTATTTGTTGCTTTGGAAGCAATTATCTGCTTCAACATCCTCCAGAATATGTCCACCGGGGTGGGCCGGGACTTGAGCCTGTTGGTAGACGAGCTGTTGGAGCTGGCCTCGGTACGGAGGGCGGATGCAGAGCGCCCCGGATAGCAGCAACGACGAGGAAGAAGGCGGTATCTTTGCGGAGATCAACATCACTCCGCTCACCGACGTATTCCTGGTGCTGCTGATCATCTTTATGCTCATCGCCTCTTCGCTGGCGAAGCTGGAGAAGGAGGCGGCCAAAGAGGAATGTGCGGTGGCCGAGAAGGCCACCGCGGTGGAGACGCCCAAGGGCAGTGGCGACGTGCCCGTGGTCCCCAAAGACATCGTGGTCTCCATCCTGGCCGACGGAAACCTGTTCGTGGAGAACGAGGACGTGACCCAGGAGCTACTCGCTACCAAGCTGATTCTGCTGAAGAGCCAGGCAGAAGCGGCTCAGGGACTGGTCCGTGTGGTGGTGCGTGGTGACAAATCCACCCAATACCAGAAGGTGATGGATGTCATCACCGCGGCACGTTCGGCGGGCATTTCGGATGTGGCCCTGGCCAGTCAACCCTCCCGGTGAAAGGCCGACTTTCTATCGTCGCCACACCCATCGGCGACCCCGAGGACATCTCCAGGCGCGCCCTGCGCTGCCTCACCGCCGCCGATCTGATCGCCGCCGAAGATACCCGCGTTGCGCGGGATCGCCTGCGTGACTGGGGCATTGAGGGCAAAAAGCTGCTCTCCTACTGGGATCAGAACGAGCAGAGCCGGGTCCCCGAGCTGATGTCCCTGTTGGAGGAAGGCAAGAACATCGCACTCATTTCCGATGCCGGTACGCCGCTGATCA
>CAITDR010000525.1 GCA_903891165.1 uncultured Pseudomonadota bacterium | reverse complement strand
GGCGTGGTTGCAGAATTAATGCAGGCCGAAAGCGAATGGATCGATTTCCGCAGCCGCCCATTTCCAGGCCCCGCTGCCGCAGGCGCTCCACCAGACGATCCCGCAGAGCGGCATCGGGTAGGTCAAAGGCGCACCAGGTGCCCTGACCACGTGGCTGGCTGACAAGATCCGGAAACTCCTTCGCGAAACTCTCCAATTGCTGGAGCAGATAGGCGCCCGTCTGCCGCACATTCTCCAGCAGCCCGTCGCGCTCCACCACCTCGATGATCACCTCCAGCTGCGCCAGCCGCAGCGGGTCGCCCAGGAAGGTGTTGAAGATACGGTAGGGCAGATCTGGCATCAGCTCCTTCCGGAAGTAACAACCACCCACCTGCATTTTTTTGGAGAAGGTTACCACATCCGGCGGCTCGGGAAGCTCCCAGCGGGCGTGTTCCCACCAGAGTCCGGTGCCCCCACCGCCGGTCTGCACCTCGTCCACAATCAACAAAGCGCCGTACTGTTTTGCAAGCCGCTGCAGCGACTGAAAAAAGGAAGGAGAGGCATGACGATCTCCGCCCTCCCCCTGGATTGGCTCCACCACAATCCCGGCGATGGTACCCGCCCCAGCAACCAGGAGCTCCTCCACCTTCTTCAACGACTCCGCTTCCCGACGCTGGTTCTCTTCGGCATGAGCTGCCAGGGGGAAGAGGTTGGTCGGAAAAGGGGCCACGGGCCAGTCAAAAGCCGGAAAGTCTACCTTATGGATGGCCTTGGAGCGCGTGGCGGAAAGGGCCCCCAAGCTGCGTCCATGAAAAGCCCCCTCAAAGGAAAGGATCTTCAGGGCGTTGGCCTCGGTCTGAGCGTTGAGCATCGACGCCGCCTGCTCCTCCGAGCTGGGGGGCCCCCCACGCTTGCGTCGCATCACCTCCAAAAAAGCGATTTTGAAGGCATTTTCCAGGGCCTCGGCTCCGGTGGTCACCGTCAGGATGCCCTCCATTCCCGCCGGTGCGATGTGGGCCAGGCTGCGCTCCAGGCAGCGCACATAGTCCACCGGGGGAGAAACCCCGAGCGCCGGCCGAAAACCCGCCGTCCAGCGGAAGCGCCCCTGCTCCCAGGCGGCGATCAGGTCGGGGTGGTTGTAGCCCAAGGGCAGCGCCGCGATGTGCCCATACAGGTCCAGCAGCACATTCCCGTCGGCATCGACGATGTAATTTCCCAGCGAACGCTGGGCATCCGTGTAAAAGTGAATGCTCCGCGCATCCATCCAACGCGCCTGGGAAGTACGCAAGGCTTGCGACGCCGGGCCGGGGATCGCCGTCTGCACGGAGATCGACTCGGGTTCGCCCGCCACCAGAGGAGAAACAATCATGATTTCGACCATTTAGAAAGTAGTTCTTCAAGCTCTTTCGAGGCATCTCCCACCGGCTCGCCCTCGGTGCCACCGAGGCGCCGGCCGAACTGCGGCACTACGGCCGCACGAAGCAGCGGCGCCAGTCGCCCCAACGAGCGAGGCTCCACACCGACCGTAGGCACCGGTGTACGGCCCGCCCAGACCCGGTCGGCGTTGGCGCGACGTACCGCCACATCTTCCGGGTAGTCCTTCAGGTGGATCGCATCAATTCCGTCCAAAAGCCCCTGTATCATTGCCGCCGGGAGCTCCTCAACCTCCTCGTGACCCACCCAGCGGAGCACCGGCATCATCGGGATGGGGCGGGGCGCACGATTCTGGGCCTTCCAATCCGAAAAATCAGGCTGCACGTAGGGGAGCCAATCCGGCGCGACCAGGCGGAAGCCCGCCTTTCCATAGGCCAGGACCCGGATCACCGTGGGATCGGAGCGGGGATCGATGGGGTCCATCTCCGCCATCAGCAGGCGATCACTCTCCAAATCGGCACCTTCTTCCTGCAGAGCACGCCGGGCCGCCGCCGCCGGTGCCGCC
>CAITDR010000524.1 GCA_903891165.1 uncultured Pseudomonadota bacterium | reverse complement strand
CCCTGGCTCCGGAACCCGCGGTCCTGCTGCTGGACGAGCCGCTCTCCGCCCTGGACCAGCAGACCCGCAGCGAGCTGCGCCGGGAATTGCGCGAGCTCTTGACACAAGTAGCCGTCCCCACACTTATTGTTACCCACGACCGGGCTGAAGCAGCCTCTCTGGGGGACCGACTGGTGCTACTGGCCAAGGGACGGGTGTTGCAGCAAGGAGCCACCGCATCGCTGTTCCGACAGCCGATCAGTGCGGAGGCGGCACGGGTTCTGGGCTTCGAAAATGTCTGGGACCTTAGGACGCATACCCACAAACGGACCCTTGAATCGCTGCTATTGCCATGTCAAGACCTACCGGATCTTCTCTGTATTCATGCGGAGGATGTCGAGATAGTGGAGACGGGTAGGGGGCAGACGGGTACTGTACGCCTTGTTGAGTCCGAAGGTCCCCTGTGCCGCGTGGTGGTGGATGTAGCGGGGGTGGAGGTGGTGGCACGGGTGCGGAGGGGTGCGGGCTGGAAGGTGGGGCAGGAGGTGGGGCTCCAGTTGGCGGGCGGCCCACTTCGCTAAAGGGAGTCCCAAGCCCACCGCGGGTGGGCTCCACCGCAAGGTGGGGCAAAGCGTCGGTTCCCCAAAACAGGAAAGGAGAAGAAGCATTGCTGCTCCTTCCCCTTCATTCAACCCCCCTTTGGGGGATTGTAGTCCAGACTACCAGCTACCGCCAGGACCACCGTAGGCGCCCATATTGTTGCGGGAACCATCGGGATCGTAGTAGGTGGAGGTGGGATTTCCGGTGTTTACACCCGGAGAGCTGGCCTGCAGCGCGAAGTTGTCGTTGGAGAGATCCCCATCTTCGGTGTAGGCGGTAAACTTGGGATCCGAGGAAACGTTCCCGTTTACGCCGGTCACATTCGCCGTTCCGGAGTAGTTACCCGAAGTGTTGTCATACACGTCGCTGTAGGTACCCGAGTAGGAAGAACCGCTGTCCACCAACACCCCATAGGCGCTGTTGCTGTAGAAGATGCTGTTGCGGACGGTGCCGGTGCTGGACGTACCGGAGAGGTACAGGCCGGTGCCGGTGTTGCCCGCGATGACGGTGTTGGTCAGCGTCGCCGCTGCGTCGACCATCAACAGACCGCCGCCATCGCCCGTCGCCGTGTTGAAGGCGGTGATCACGTTGGTGAAGGTGACCGAACCCAGCGAGTTGATACCACCGCCGTCGGTGGCCTGGTTCGCGAGGATCTCGGACTGCTCCAGCACCAGCGAGGAAGAGGAGTCCACGTAGACCGCTCCACCCTGATCGGCGCTGTTGAAGAGCAGGTCCACCGCCGCACCGTCCAAGGTACCACCGGTACGCACCGCTACACCGCCGCCGTAGGAGGCAAAGTAGTAGGTGTCGTTGCCGACGGTCTGGGTGTTGGTTGCAGGCAGGACGTTCTGCACGATCTGCACCGCTTCGATGCTGGGAGAGGAACCTTCCACGTAGATACCACCACCGTAGTAGGTGTAGTAGTAAGAAACGCAGGTTGCTCCACAGCCGCAGGCTACCGAGGAGGAGGAAGACTCCAGGTGCCCGTCGCCACCGGTGATGGTGAAGCCGGCGAGAACGGCGCCAGCGCCTTCGCCGTCGTCGAAGGTCACGGTGGCGGTCAGGAAGCCGTTGCCGTTGATCTCGGTGCTGGCGGCCCCCTCGGTGCTGGTCACGGAGATGTTCTTCCCGCCGTAGTCGATGGCTTCCAGGTAGGTACCCGGGTACACCACCACACATGCGCTGGCGGCATTGATGCCGTCCTGGATGAAGCTGTAGGGACTGCTGAGGGTGCCCGTACCGGAGTTGCTGCCGTTGATGGCATCCACCACCACCGGCTCGGTGGTATCGGCGTCGTCGCAGTCCAGCTCGTTGTCGGCCCCGCCGCAGCGGTAGTCGTAGGTTCCGACTGCACCAAAGCCGTCGCCGTCGTTGTCTTCAGCGAGGTAGGCCAGGTCGGTTGCACCTTCGTCGATCTGCCCATCACAGTCGTTGTCCACCAGGTCACAGACCTCGGTGCCGCCGGGGTAGGCAGTGGCGTTCCGATCGTTACAGTCGGTGTTGTTGGTGATGTAGCCGGTGGGCTGGTTACAGGAAGTCGTGGAGACGCTGGGGTTGCCGTAGTTGTCCCGGTCAGAGTCGGCGTAGTAGGTGGTCGCGTCGACCGCGCCCACATCCGTGGTGCCGTCGCAGTCGTTGTCGATGCCGTCGCAGACTTCGGTTGCGCCGGGCTTCACAGCCGCTGCGGCGTCATTACAGTCGGTGTTGTTGGTCACGTAGCCGCTGGGCTGGGTACAGGAGAGCTGGCTGGAGGCCATGCTGCCGTAGCCGTCGCTGTCCGCATCGGGGTACCAGGT
>CAITDR010000523.1 GCA_903891165.1 uncultured Pseudomonadota bacterium | reverse complement strand
TCCAGAACGAGAAAACATGGCGAATCTACTTTTTCGATCATCGGAAGAGTAGCTTGCAAAGCTACACGCCCCACCCAAAACCCCTCTCCAACCCCCACTCCCCCTCAGACACCCGCGCAGACACGACTGCTGAGGCAGACATGCCGGATCGCTGCCTCCTCCTCAGTCCTGCCGTCCTCCCTCCTGCTACTCCACCGCCACCGCACCGGCCTGTTGGAGCAGCTCCACGGCGGTCACCAGCGACTCGTGGATCAGCAGGATGGCCACATCCTCTCGGCCCAGGCCCTGGATGGCCAAGCGCACCCCGGCCTCTTCCGTGGGGCAGGGGCCGTACATCAGGTTTTCGGGGTAGTGTACACTGCGCAGGGCGGTGGCCATCAGCCGGGACACGTCGCCAAGCTGCCGATCAAACAACTTCGTCGGCATCTCCTTCAGAAGAATCCGTCCACCGAGGGCGGTGCTGGCGATGGCCAGATCCCGCATGTCGCTGTCGGGCCGGTCGCCGGTCTGGCCCAGCAAAATCGTACGGCGGGTCTGCGGCCAGTTTTTGATGGTTTCTACAATCCGTCGCATCGCGTCGGGGCTATGGGCCACGTCCAGCACCACGATGGCGCCGCTGGGCAGCCGGAAGCAGTTCATCCGCCCCGGATTGTCGGCGGTCGAGGGGTGGAAGGCGCGCAAACCCTGGTTGATGGCAGAGCCGGGAATACCCAGGGCCAGCGCGGCCAGAAGCGCCGCCAGCACATTTTCGATGTTGTGCCGTGCGGTGCCGTTGAACGTGATGGGGATGTCGGCGACGGGGATCCGTGCTTCCCCGTGGATGATGTAGCGCCCGTCGGACCAGGCCTCCGCGGGGCCCTGGCTGGAAAATCGCTGCACCCGGATGTCTGGCCGGCGCTTCAGCAGCCCGGGCAACACCGCCCAGATCGGCTCGGACTGGGCGGGCACCACCAGCGTGCCTCCCTTTCGGAGGGCGTCGGCAATCACCAGCTTCACCGCCGCCATCTCCTCCAGGCTGTCCACCCCCCACTCCCCGATGTGGTCGGGGGTCACGTTGGTAAGCACGGCAACATCGTGCCCCTGGATGGCCAGCCCCCGCCTTAGGATGCCACCCCTTGCCGTTTCCAACAGCGCAATATCGACGCGCGGATCCCGCAGCACCCGCCTCGCACCGCCTGGCCCCGTCCAGTCGCCGGGCTCTACGCGCTCCTCTCCGATCACCACCCCCCCGCTGGTGGAGGCCCCCGGTGTGCGCCCGCTGCTACGCACAATCTGTGCCAACAGGCGGGTGGTGGTGGTCTTTCCGTTGGTGCCGGTGATCATCGCCGTGGGCACCCGTGCCACGTTCCCCAGCATACTGAGCGTGGGCAGCGGACCCTCCAGCGACCAGGAGCGGGCGTGTTTGCCCAGTCCAACGGTCAGCTGCCCGTCCCCCACGAAGGCTACGTCGGGGAGAGCCTGCAGGATGCTGCGGAGTGGCAGGTCCTCATAGCGCCGGATGCGCCGGGCCAGCCAGTCCAATTCCTCTTCCTCTCCCGCGGCCCACTCCAGTAGATCGGCAGCCGGATCCACCAGATCCGGAGGTGCGGGCAGCGCGATGGTCAGCCCCTGACGGTGTCGTCTCACCACCGGCTCTGGCCCCCAGCCCAGCTTTGCCCGGGCATAGCCCAAGCGAGCCAGCGCCCGTTCGGCACTTTGAAGAGGGATCTCTCCGATGGCGCCCGGGCTGTCCATCAGGGGGTGTCGTCCAGGAATGCAGCGTACGCGGGGGCGCTCGTCCATCGCTTCGGATCTAACCTGCGTGCGGGGCTTCCTGCGATCCTCGATGCGGGAATCTCCTGGAAAGGGATCGGCCTGGGAAGATCGCTGGTGGGGCCCGGCGCCGGTTAGATGCCGCTGTGCCTGCAGAGCCGGACTTCCTCCTCGACCTCCTGGACCGCGGCGCCGTGCGCGACGCGGTGGCGCTGGTGCAGGACCCTCCCGAGGGTCAACACGACGTGGCTTCCCCGGGTCGGCAGATTGTTGCCGCCTGGGGACGTTTGGGCGCCGGGGAGTTTTCTGCGGCCTCCTCCTCCCTCCGTCCGCTGATTCCCGCTCTGGAAGCGCTGGGGGATCGCCGGGTTTTGGGGCACGGGCTCTTGGCCCTGGGTGTGGCCTCGGTGCTAAGCGGCGCCCCGGATCCGGGGACGGGTCTTCTGGAACGTGCCCTTTCGCTGCTCACGGCGCCCTGGCCCCGCGCCCAGTGTCTCCGTTTTCTGGGACTGGCCCTGGAGCAGCGCGGGGCCTGGGAAGGGGCAGCGGCCCGCTATGGCGCGGCGGCGGAGATCTACGCGCAGATCCAGCACGACTATGGACTGGGTAGCTCCCTCTACGGTGCAGCCACCGCCCAGAGTGAGCGCGCCGATGATCGCGAGGCTCTCCGCCTGATGACCGAGGCAGTTCCTGCCCTTCGTCGCAGCGGGGGTGGCCCGGCGCTGGGGGCGGCCCTGGCACTTATTGCGGTTCTTGCGGCCGAGCAGCAGGATCTCCGGGCGCAAAGCCTGATGGCCGAGGCCGAGAGCCTGGCCAGCGACGTCAGCATGTTCCGCTCGGACATCAAGCTGCGTCGGGCCGAGGTCTACCTTCGGCTGGGGATGCCGGATCAGAGCCTGGAAGCGGCGACGGAAGCCCAGAAGCTCTCCCGTCCCGAGGGGCCGGATCATTGCTGGATCGAACAGCTTCGTGCGCAGGCTCTTTTCCGTCTGGGTCGGGTGGGGGAGGCGCGGGCACTCCTGGAGCGGCCGGTTCCGCTGCAGGGGCCGGGGGCGCTGGAGCGTCTGGCGGTGCAGATCCGCGTCGCCTGCGACGCTGAGCTCCCGACGGTGGACCAGCTCCTTCCGGTGGCCGAGCGGATGATTCGGGCGGGGGTACGTCGTCGGGGGGTAGCGCGACTTCTTCAGGAGTCGGGAGAGGTGCTGGCGGGGCGCGTGAGGCTGCCCGCGGAGGCGGACCGGTCGGTCTGGTTGTTGCAGCTCTCCTCCCTGTTGGGGGCTCCTCTGCAAAAAACGCTGCTACAGCGGCTGAGGGAGCAGGGCGCGCGGGTACCCCTGGGTCCCCTCTGGCTGGAGGCGCCGCTGGGCCAGGGAGGGATGGGCGAGGTGTGGTCGGCGCGCCATCGCGACGGTGGCCTGGTGGCGGTGAAGCTGCTGAAGGAGGATGGTACCGGCGAGCAGGCTGCTTTTCTGGAGGCCGAGCTGCAGGCCCTGGCGCGCCTGGATCACCCGGGTGTGGTGCGCCTTTTGGCGGCGCTCCCCCTGGAGGAGGTTGCAGCGCGGATGCTGGAGCGGCCTCCGGGTAGTATCGCCCTGATCATGGAGCTGGTTCCTGGGGGATCTCTGGAAAACCAGCTCTCCGGCTGGCGCTGGCCGGCGCTGCGCTCGTTGTTGGCCAGCCTCCTGGCGGCGCTGGCCCATGCCCATGCCCGCGAAGTGCTGCACCTGGACATCAAGCCGGGGAACATTCTGGTGGACGATCAGGACGGCACCTTGGTGCCGCGTCTGGCCGACTTCGGCCTGACCAACCCGGCCCGTCGGGCGGGGCGCGCCCGGATCCTGGGCACACCGGCCTACATGGCTCCGGAGCAGGCCTGGGTGGATGGGCCGCTGGGACCGGCCACCGATCTCTACGCGGTGGGCTGCCTGGCCTGGCAGCTGATCACCGGGAAAACCCCCTATTCCGGGGAAAATCCCATAGAGATCCTGGCCCAGCATCGTCAGGGAAGCCTGCCGGAATTCCTCCCGCTCACCCCGGTGCCTGCGGCGGTGGAGGGGTGGCTACGGACACTCTTGGCCCGCCGTCCCGAGCAACGCTACGCCTGCGCGGCCGACGCGGCCTGGGCGCTGGTACAGCTGGGCGAGGCCGAGGGACCAGCGACCTTTGTGAGCCGTTCCTGGGGTTCCCTTCGTACCTTTGACCTGGTGGATCTCTCCACACCCTGGCCGGGACTGCCGACCTTGGCCAGCCTGCCCCAAGCTGCAGCGCCGCCCGAGCGGCCGGCCACCCCCGCTGCACTGCCCCGTGCCCCCTTTCCGATGGATTGGCGGGGGCTGGAAAGTCGGCGATCGTTGCCCTTTCTCCCCGGTGCAGGCGAGGGCCTTTTTGCCTGGCGCCGTGGCCGCCTGGTGGGGCGGGAGATGGTGCGTGATCAACTTTGGGCGGCTCTGGCGGCGCTCCAGGCCGGGGGGCCCGGCCGCCTGGTCTGGGTGATCGGGGCGGATGGCCTGGGGCGCTCGGCGCTCCTGCGCTGGCTGGGCGAGACCGCGTTGGCCACTGGCGCGGCCAGTCT
>CAITDR010000522.1 GCA_903891165.1 uncultured Pseudomonadota bacterium | reverse complement strand
GATGCCGACAGCGACTACGACGGCGTCAGCGACTACGCGGAAGTGGTGCTCAACAGCACCGATCCGCTGGATCCCGACTCTCACTGAGCTATGTTCCGTGCCAACAAAAAGCCCCTCTACGGAGGGGCTTTTTGTTCGGGGACCCTGACGAAAGGCCGGAGGAGCCTACCGCGAGGTAGGGGGAGGGGAGGCAGTGCTACTTAAAGTTGTCGGATCAAAGGCGATCAGGAGGTTCCGGAGGGCCGCTGCAAACTCATCGGCGGTGCCGTCCATCATCCGGCGCAGCCAGAAGCCTACCACCGTCTTGGTGACATTGCCGTCCACGCCGCCGTCCATGCCGTGCTCCATCAACCAGTTGTCCTGGCCAACCTTTTGACAGAAAGCGGGGTTCATATAGAAGAACCAGCGCTCGTACCACGCACCCCAGGAGCCGCCGGTATTGGAGGTACCCGCACGGATGCGGGCCTGATAGAGGCTCAGCTCCTTGTTGGTACATTTGGTATTTGCCTGAAGCTTTTGCCAAACCACCCAGTGGATCCGTGCCAGATGCTGCATGTACTGGTCGTAGACCGGCTGCAGGCGACGGCGGGTCTCGGGATCCTCGGGCACGGCAGCCTTGCCCGCCCACACCACAAAATCAGGATTGTAGCGACCAAAATCGCCGGGGTTCGCAAGATCCAGCTTGCCTGCCTGGTGCGGCCCGGACAAAAAGACCGGGCGGCTGGCGGCCTGCTCCAGCTCCGCGAGGCTCAGAAGGCTACCCAGGTGGCACCAATAGTTCCGCATTCCCCCGGAGGGAAAGTAGTCATAGTCGTCGGGACAGCTACTGACAGAGGCGGAGAGCCCGGTCCAGGCGCGAATGGCCAGCGAAGGTGGATCGGAGGCCAGGGCCGTGGTGGCGAGCAGCGGAAGGACCAGGAGGGAGAGCAGGCGACGCATAGGAAAAACAACCCGATGGCCGCCACAGCTATTCCGTTTTTCCGACCTGGGCATCCCGTACTCAAGGCGAGCCCTCAGAGGCGCCGGAGCCTGATCGTGATCATCTGATACATTGTAGTTTCAAATACAATGTATCACGCATGTATCACCGCAGGTCGTTAAGCCCAAAAAATGCCTGATTCCCTGCTTCCTGCCGAGATGGCCCGCCGTGCCGAGGAGGTGGGTATCAAAAAAGCCGGCCTCGATGGCCTGTCTACACTCTTGCTGGCGGTGCTGGCCGGCGCATTTATTGCGCTGGGGGCAGCCTTCTCCACGGTGAGCCTGGTGGGCACCGCAGGCGAGGTGCCCTATGGCTGGGCCAGGGTGGTGGCCGGGGCCAGCTTTTCGCTGGGGCTCGCGGCGGTGGTGGTGGGTGGGGCCGAGCTGTTCACGGGGAACAACCTGATCACCATGGCCTGGGCGTCGCGGAAGGTCAGTACGGGGGCGTTATTGCGCAACTGGAGTATTGTCTACCTCGGCAATTTTCTGGGCGCCGTCGGGACGGCAGCATTGATGGCCGTCGGGAGGGCATGGATGGCGGGCGGAGGAGGAGCCGGGAAGGTGGCGCTGGACATCGCGGCGGCCAAGCTGGCGATTGCGCCTCTACAAGCCGTGGCGCTGGGAGTGCTGTGTAATGGACTGGTCTGCCTCGCGGTGTGGCTGTCCTACTCGGCGCGGACGACGGCCGACCGGCTCTTGGCCATCCTGCTACCGGTGAGCGCCTTTGTCGCCTGTGGATTTGAACACTCTGTCGCCAATATGTACTTTGTACCGTTGGCAATCTTTATCCGCGATAGCGCTCCAGAAACCTTCTGGGCCGCCATCCAGAAGAGCCCCGCCGACTATGAAGGCCTCGGATGGGGCGCCTTCTTCCTCAAAAACCTCCTGCCGGTCACGGTGGGGAACATCCTGGGCGGGGTGGGGCTGGTG
>CAITDR010000521.1 GCA_903891165.1 uncultured Pseudomonadota bacterium | reverse complement strand
TCTGCAGCGCGGCGACATCGTCTATGTGCCCACCACCACCATCACCAACGTCGAGCGATTTTTCAGGAAGCTCCAGGGCATCCTGGCGCCGGCCCTGGGGGCTTCGGCGGTGTACCGCAACATGATCAGCGGCGGCGCGCAGGGAACGTCTTCGGTCCTGGAATAGACGAAATGCGCCGGCCAGAAGACGGAGAAGTGTAGGGAATATGAGGAGGATTGCAGTACTTCTTGCGGTACTGGACGCCCTCTGTGTGGCGACGGGGCTGGCTATCGGCTGGCAGGTGTGGCTGTGGACCACACCCAATCTGCAGCGGCTGATCCAGGTTTCCTATACGGATCTTCTGCTTCCAAATCCGTGGATGCCGGCGGGAGCAGTCTGCATCCTGGTCTGGGTGGCGGGGCTGGGGCGCCTGGGCATGCTGGATCCGGGGCGGATGGAGAACAGTGTCCGCATCGCTTCGTCGATCTGGCGCTCCACTCTTTTTGTAATATTGTTTGTTTTGGTTATGAATTTTGTAAGTGCGGTGCGGGTGTACCCGCGCTCGCTGATTGTGGCCTTCATCGGAAGCACCTGGGCACTTTTGAGCTTCAGCCGCCTGTCGATCTTCCGCCTCCTCCTTCGACTTCCGGCTCCTCCCACCGCTATGAATGCGCTGGTGGTGGGCACCGGCGAGGATGGCGCTGCCATGGCCGAGCGCCTGGAACGCTCCGCTCGCCATGTCTGTCGCCTGCGCGGTTTTGTCCGCACGCAGGGGGATCAGTCGGTGGTGAGTCCGGAGCAGATCCTCGGGGATCTAAGCGAACTTCCCGCGCTGGTCAACCGCTACGAGGTGGGCATGGTGGTGCTGGCCACCCGCACCCTGGCCCGCGAAGAGGCACTTCGGATGGCCGTACAGGTGGACCGTATGGGACTTCGGGTCCTTCAAGCCCCCTATTCTTGGGGGGTGGTGAGCCCGAAGGTGGGTTTTGCGCGCGTGGGCGAGCTGGAGCTGATCGATCTGGTAGGGGTGCAGTACCCCACCCTGGCCGAGCAGCTCAAGCGCGGCTTCGACCTATCTGCGGTTCTTGTGGGGGGCAGCTTACTCCTTCCTTTTCTGCTCCTGGTGGCCTTGGCCATCCGTCTTCAGGACGGGGGTCCGATCTTCTACCTGAGCAAGCGGGTGGGTATGGGAGGGCGTACCTTCACCTTCTATAAATTCCGCTCGATGGTCGTCAATGCGGAAAACTTGCGGGAGCAGCTCCCCAACGAGGCCGACGGGCGCCTGTTCAAGCTGCAGGACGACCCGCGCATCACGAGGCTGGGCCATTTTTTGCGGCGCAGCAGCATCGACGAGCTGCCGCAATTGCTGAATGTGCTGCGCGGCGACATGAACCTCGTGGGTCCACGTCCCCTGCCGGAGACCGATCTGGCGGGTATCGAGCGCGACCCGGAGATGTCCTACTGGTTTGAACAACGCCACAAGGTGCGGCCGGGCATCACCGGCCTCTGGCAGGTTTCTGGCCGCTCTCAGCTACGTTTTCCCGATATGGTGCGCCTGGACATCCACTATATCCAGAGCTGGAACATCTGGCTGGACCTGCAGATCCTGCTCAAAACTATCCCCGCCGTCCTGCGTGGCCGGGGAGCGATGTAGTCTGGACTACCGACTGGTCGTAAAAGTGTCCAGTACGTTCCCGGCCAGATCATAGGCCGTGGTGGTGACTGTTCCGCCATCTACCTCCAGAATCACATAGTGGTAGGTGACGGCAGCCACGGCGGTGTAGGGCTGGCTCAGGTCGTTGTCGTAGAGGTTGGCCCCCGCTCCGGCGCTGACAATGTAGGTGGTGCCCAGATCGGCGGTCGTCTCCACACCGCCATTCAACGGATAAGAACGCTCGTAGTTGTGGTTGTGTCCCGTAAAATCCAACACCACGCCGTTACGCTCCTCGACCGGGGACCACTTCTCCTGCAGCTCGGCCTCGGGCGGGTGGGTATTGCAGGATGTGTAGGCCGGCTTGTGGTGGAACACTACTTCCAGGGGCGCATCGCTTTCCTGCAGGTCCTGATCCATCCAGCCCGCCTGTAGATCCATATCCGTCGCCTGTGCAACGGTGTCATTCAGGCCTACCACATGCAGTTGTCCGTAGTCAAAGCTATACCATTGCTCATTTCCCGGCAGGGCAAAAAAGCCAAAATATTGACGCGTCAAGAACTCGTGGTTGCCGTGGACCGTCATCACCGGCTTGTACTCGCCCACCCCCGCGAGCGCGTCAAACCAGGCCTCCCACTCCACCATGTTTACGCCCAGGTCTACAAGGTCCCCGGAGAAGAGGTAGAAGGAGGGGTCGTGGCTCTCCATCTGGCTTAAAAGCTGGCCCCAGGTGCTCTGGTTGTCCCGCGCATCTCCGGCAATGCCTACCGAAAACTTCACGCTGCTGCCGGGCTCAGGGGCGGTGGTGAATTCATACTCCGAGGACCAGGATCCCTCGCCGCCCACCCGGTATTTATAGCGGGTACCCGGCTTCAAACCGCAGAGGTGTACCTCGTGGATCCGTCCATCGTTCGGAAGATTGGAAGCAAGAAAACTCCCGCCGACCGCAAACTCCAGGCTGCCGCCATCCGTCGCATATTGCACCATGCTGGCCAAGGTGTCCGCATCCGTCTGCCAGAGGATGGACTGCGAGCTGGAAGGCTCCGACGACCAGCTCATGTGGACATGCCGGGGGCCGGGGACCGCGCCGTAGCTCTCCGTGTGCGCCGTCGCAAGCGTGGGCTCCTCGGTGGAGTAGCCTGCGACAGGATCTACGATGGGATCTTCGCAGGCACGGTTATCCGCCAGCGGGTCGATCTTCTCCAAGCGGTGGCAGGCCAGCAACAACCAGAACATCAGAACCTCACCGTGGCGACGCCGGTAAAATTGTCATCCTGCACCTGCTCCCCCTCCACCTCTTCCGGGTGGCTGTAGGCGAGCTGCAGCTTCAGGTCATGGATGATCGCCAGTTTTTCGCCTGGCTTGAGCAAATAAAAGTTAGCACCAACCGTAACGATACGACTGGCTTGATAGAGGGGCTGCGCACTGCTCCCCGACCCGGAGAGTCCCGAGTCTTCAAAAGCGGTATTGGGATCCACCCACTCCAATCGGCCAGCAATTTCGAGGTGATCTTCTACCCAGGGTGCGGGAATGTAGAAACCCAGCTGCCCATAGCCGCCCCGGATATGGAAGTCCGGTACATCCAGGCTGGCGTGGAAGACCTCCACGTCGATGTACTCTCCCTGGAGGCTCAGCCACTTCCACGAAAATTGGAGGTCGATCCCCAATGTATTGCGCTCCTCGGCCCCCTCCCCTTCGCCGGTCAGGTTGTAGACCCACCCACCCCCGACCCCCAGGTACAGGTCTTTGGCGGAGCCCTCAAAGACGGTATCGCGGGTACCAAAGGGCGTGATCAGGCCACGCAGCGCATACTCAAAATCCTGGTTCACATTCTGGATCCGGTTGCTGCCCTCGCCATTGTAGACGCCGCCCCACAGGGTGGCCCGCACCTTCTGAGCGATGGGGATCTGCAGATCGGCGCTCAGCCCCAGGTCTCGACCGATACCTGCAGCCCCGGCAATGCGCGGTGAAAGGGGCAGCAGACGCCGGGTATCCGAGGCGAGGTGGTGAATGGAGAAGGGCAGCTTCTGCTGGCCGGCGGTGATGCCAAACCAGCAGACCGGCCTGCCGGAAAGCCAGACATCTTTGGGCTGGATCTCCGGGGTAAGGTCCACCTCTAACTTGGCTTCCAGGCCACATTTTCCGTATTTGGCGCCCAGCCCGATACGCGAATTCAGGCCGAAGCCATCCTGATCGGCATTGGAGGCATCGTCGTCCTGGATCCAGGAGCCGCTGGCACGCACAAAACCGAAGGGTTTGACTTCCAGCGGTGGCGCAGCGATGGCAAGGGAGAGGAGGCTGAGCATCCGCGCGTTGTAGCACAGCTTGCGGCTTTCCTGGCGGCGCCGGAGCCGTTGTCGCGAATTTTTCGGATACAGGGGCATGTGTCGCTGCTGAAGACCTCCCTGCTGCTCACGCCCCTGGTGCTCCTGGCCCGGGGGGCCGCCTTTGCCGTGCCGGTACTGCTGGCCGGCTGGTTCGGTATCGACCCGCGTATGGATGCCTTCTATTATGCTCTGGGCGTTCCGACATTTTTGTTAGTGGTCGCCACTTCGGCGCTGAGCACGGTGCTGATCCCGCTCTTGGCCGAGCGGCCCGGCATGGCGGTGGGGAGCCTGGCGCTAGGTATCGGGACCGCGGCGGCCGCCGTGGGGGTGGGCATGGCGCTCTTGCTTGGGCCAATCCTGCCGGTACTGACTGCATTTTCAGTGGAGACCCAGGAGCAGACCCTCAGCTTTGCCTGGGCACTGGTCCCCTTTGTGGCGGTGACCGCGATCGCAGCCGTGTTTCGCAATGGCTGCGAGGTGGAGGGACGTTTTTCGGTGGCTTCTCTGGGTCCGTTGTTCCGTGCACTGGGGACGCTGGGAGTGGCCGGCCTTCTGCGCGGCCAGGGACCGGCGATGTTGCCGGTGGCCATGGCCCTGGGCACGGGCAGCGAGGCGCTCTGGTATGCGGCCTGGCTGGGTCCCCGCCTGGGATCCCTGCCGCCGGGCATCGTCAGCCGCCTGCTTCTGGTGCTGCCGGTTTTTGGCGGGGAGGCCTTGGTCGCCACCAATCCACTCGTCGATCGTGCCTTTGCGGCAACGTTGGCCACCGGCTCGGTGACGATGCTGGAATATGCCGACAAGCTCCGCCTTGCGCCGCAGACTCTTTTAGAATCTACCTTGGTGGTCGTTGCATTTTCCACCTGGGCAAACCTTCCCACTTCCCGCCGGAAGGAGGCGGTGGAGCAGGGGCTGCGGCAGGTCCTGTTGTTGGCGCCGCCCATTCTGGCGGGGCTGGTCGTGGGCAGTCTGCCGCTGGTACGGCTGCTTTTTGAGCGCGGGGCCTTTGATCCGCGCGCCGTGGTACCGCTTGCGCAGGCAGTGGCCGCCTTTATGCCCGGCGTGCTGGGTACCCTGGTCGGGGTTTTGCTGGTGAAGGCCCACGTACTCGCGGGGCGCTACCGGTTGGTTTTTTTGTTGGGCCTGGGCTCCTCTTTCCTGAATGCCGGGCTGAACGCGCTGCTGGCGCCTTCGTGGGGGCTGGTGGGCATCGCCGGGGCCACGTCCATCGCGACGACATTGGTGGCTGCGGTGGCCTGGGGGCTCTGGATCCGGAGTGAGGGAGGAGGAGGAGGAGGTTGGAGTCGCGCCATCGGAGCGGCGGCGGTGAGTTTTTTGTTGGGTGGGCTTTTGTGGGGGCTCCAGCCGGATTCGATTTCCGACCCCAAGCTGTGGCTGGCGGCACTGCCGCTGGTGGGGATGTTGGGCCTGGGGCTGAGGTGGGGGGGGAGGGCGGGCTAGCCTACCCGGTGCCCCGAAGCCACTTGACCAGCCAGCCCCCTTTCTGCCGGGTGTACATGCCCTGCATCGTGGTGGCCGCATCTCCGAGGGAGACGGTGTGGTGACGCAGCTCCCGCAGGGTGCGGGCCGCCACCCAGGCACGCCGGATGGCATCGAGAGGGTCCAGCACCACTTCCACCCAGCCCACCAGCGGTACCCACCATTGCACCTGCTCCTTCAGCGTCAACGCCCGCAGTCGCCGGGCATGAATGCCGGTGGCGAGGGCCTGCACCCGCTCCCGCAGCACCCGCTCGGCCTCCGTCTCCGCGGGCGCCGGCGTCGTCAAGGTGGCCGCCACCGTGCCGGCGTCGATCAGGCCGTAGTCGTCAAAGGCCAGCAGCTCGCGGAGGGCCTGCATACGCCCCAGCGGCTCCGGCGCCCGGCAACGCTCCAGCCGCGGTACCACCGCCCCCAGCGCCACCCAGCGGTAGGCAAAATCCAAGCCGGTCCCTTTGATATTCTGCACGCCCATCACCGTCACCTGCATGCCCGGCAGCACCGAGCGGGCGGCCTGCGCGATGATCTGGTCGCCCGTGGCCGCAGGATCGGCGATCACCCGGAGCTTGCGCAAAAACAGGCTCCGGTAGAGCTTCCGAAATTGTGTGTCACTCAGAGATCCATTCACAAATAATTTAAGGGTCCGGTGATGGATGACCTGGAGGACAAGCTGCTCGGACCAGGCCGCCCAAGCTTCGTCCAGGCTGGCGGGCATGGCCACTTCGGGCAAAAGATCGACCTTCTCCAGGGCAGAAGGCCCCAAGGCCTCCTCCCAAGCCTCCCGTAGTGCTGGCGAAAGTCCTGCCAGGATCTCCGCCGGCTCCAGGCTTCCCTCCCCTGTGGCGGGCCGTTCGGCCGCAAGCAGCTCGTTGACCAGCCCCCACAGGCGCTCCCCCGGGCTTCCCGCCCTGCCCAGTGCCGTCGCAACACGCGCCAGCTTTTCCTGTAGGGACTCCATCGAATATTTTCCAATCCGAAGGCGGGCAAACCACCCTGATATT
This sequence comes from uncultured Pseudomonadota bacterium, assembly GCA_903891165.1. Lineage (GTDB taxonomy): Bacteria > Myxococcota_A > UBA796 > UBA796 > SXON01 > CAITDR01. The sequence goes on along the minus strand of CAITDR010000521.1, from coordinate 5,281 downwards.
CGCGCCTCGCCCTGGACCAGACTCAGACCCTCCGGGCGCAGCTCCAGCTCCCGGACAAAGGCCTCCAAGGCGGTTTCGACGTAGCCCACCAGCCCGGTCAGGTTGGTGCCGATGAGCACAAAGCTGTCCACCGCCAGATCCTGAACCAGGATCCTGGCAAAAACCTCTGAGCGGGCCACACGGTCTGCCCGGTTGTTCACCACCACCACGATCGCCTGCTCGGGCTGCAGCTCCACGTCGATGCGGTCGCAGCCGGTTCGCCGCCAATTGCTCACGCAGCCGGTACGTTCGTTCGCGGACATCCCATTGATAAAGCGCAGGAATCGCCCGTGTACCTGCACCTGTGGGTAGATGCGCAACACGCCGAGATCGGGCACCACAAACTCGGCCATGGTGGCGATGGCCAACATCCGATCCAGGCCCAGGCGCTCCGCCACCCGCGCCACCAGCGCGATGTTCCGCGGGTGCTCCTGATAGGGGAAGAGGTCGAGCAGATCCTGGCCTAACAGCTCCGCTTCTTCGACGGGCACGGCGTCCAGCTCGCTCTGCCGCTCCCGCGCACGCTCCCGGAACAGGGGGAGGAATTCCCGCTCCGAGGTCACCGCGACGGAGCGCTGGGGCAGAAAGGTGCTGATGACGGTGGCGATGTCGTGACCGGCCGGCCCCTGGACATCTTCGTGGTCGGGAAAAGCATTGGTGAGCGTGACCAGATCGTCCCGCATCCAGTCCTGCTGCAGCAGCTCCACCAGCTGCGGTCGGAGCGCCATACACTCCCACAGCATCACCTGCGCGCCCATCCCCGCCGCCTGCTCCACCATATCCGCCTGCTCCCAGATACTGGACTTGTCCTGGGGTCGAAAGATGAAGATCTCCCGCGCCGTCAACCCCGGGCGTGCGGCGATGAACATGGCCTCACATCCGGTCGTTTTAACAAAAACAGAGTAGCCGAGCCCGTGGAAGAGGCCGGCCTTGATACGCTCGGTGCCCGACTTCCCACGGGTACCCCACCCGCCCATCACCAGGGGAATTTTCTGCCGGGCCTCGCGAATGGCCTCCCGACGTCGCGCCGCTCTCACCAGCAGAGAAGCCAGGATTCCCGCGGCAAACCACCCGAGGGCGGGCTGTGAAGAAGCAAAGGGCGCCAGCACCGCGTCGCGCAGCTCTCCCAGCCAGGCCAGCGCGGCGGCGATGGACACCGAGCTGCGTAGCTGCTCCACCCGCGGTGGCGCCGGGCTATCCAAGTGAAAATGGACCGAGATCCCCAGCTCTCGCTCGACGGTGCGCAGGTAGGCGGCGCGCTGGGTGGGCTCCTCGGCGCTGAGCGCGGCCGTCCGCAACCGTGCCAGGCGGGGGTAGGAGAAGTTCAGGCGGATCCTCCCCATCATCCTACGGAACCAGGAGGGCGCCGCCCGCAGCTCGGTGACCCCGAAGGCGCTGTAGATCCGCGCCTGAGCTGAAAGCTGGAGGAAGTCGTCCACGGCCGGCAGGGCGGGTACCCAGCTTCCGTCCCGCTCCACGAGGCTGCGCTCCCCTGGCGTGGTGGTGGCGGTGACCTCGGCCATCCGCTGCGGCGGCGCGCGCAGGCTTCCGCGGTTGTCCCGCCCCACCATGTGGGACCAGCTCTGCCGCTTGTTGGGCGCCGGATGTACCAGCTCATGCAGGAAGCGCCACGTCCGGATGCGCAGGCGATCGCCGCGCTGCAGCCATAGGCCATCGCGGTGGCGTTCCGCCCACAGCCCCAGATCCTCCCGCGACAGCTCCGCCAGCACCATCCCGATCTGATCGTCGGTAAGAGCCTGAGAAATACCAAGCTCTTTCCATGAAAAAAATACTTTTGTATTCTGGACTACACTTGAAATTCGCGGAACCAGGGCGGCAAAGAGCTGGCTACTCCCGGTGTCGGACACACGCAAGCAGACACGACGAGCCGCTGCCGCCTCCTCCGTACTTTCCCCTTCCCGATCGGCCTGGACCACCCCATCCAATGCCGCACGCAGCACCAGACCCAGCTCTGGCCAGGCCCCCACCGCCGCGGCAGCGGCCCGACACAGTGCCACCAGCACCGTTCGCTGCGGCTCCCGCACCAGTCGCCGGCTCAGAATCCGGCCCAGCACGCGGGCTTCCAGGTTGGCTGCCGCCCGCCCCAGATAGACCGCCACCGCCAAACGCACCCGCGGGAGAGGACTCTCCCCCAGGCGCTCCAGGAGCAGGAGCGCCTCTTCGCCCCCCAGGCGCACCAGCGCCGCGGCCAGCCCCACCCCCACATGCTCGCTGGGGTCCAACAGCTGCTCCTCCAGGATTGCGGGCGCCTCCCGCGGCCATGTGGCGGCCACCCGCTCTACCCGCAGCCGCCTCAACAAAAAATGTCGGGCTTCATCGGCGGGACGTAAACCCACTCGGATCAGGGGTAGGGCCCGACCCGGGTCGGCGGTGGCCATCCACCCATCGCAGGCGTCGCGCACCCAGGGGTGCTCCTGCGCCATCGTCGCCTGGTGCTGGATGCGACTCCAGGGGTCCGTGTAGGGGCCGCCCATCCGCACATGCTCGGTCAGCACCTCCACCGCCGCCTTCCGCACCTGCCAGCGTCGGCCCTGCTCCCGCAGCCGCTGCACCACCTCCGGGGCCGCCCGCTCCGAAGGCAGCAGACCCTTCAGCAGCTTCAGCAACAATTCCTCCCGGATGCCCACCTGCTCCACCATCCCGGCGCTGCGCTCGCCAAGCACCTCGATGCCCAGCCGCTGGTAGCTGGCCAACCAATCCCGCCAGGCGACGCTACCGCCGCTGTGCCGGGCCAGCCAGGCCAGTAGCAGCCCCCGATCCCGGCTGCGTTCAAAGGCGGCGGCCGTCTGGTCGTAGTCCTCCTCGATCGCCCGTACTTCGGCCTCTCCCTCCTCCAGCCAGCCCACAATGACCTCCGCCAGAGAAGGGCCTGCAGCGAGCCGGGGCAGCATCCGCCCCAGCTCCGCCCGGCGCAGGCGCGCGTCCAGCGTGGGCAGGCGCGCGCAGAGGCTCTCGACGCTGATCAAGGTCCATCCTCGTCCAGGTCACCCCAGCGATCGGTGCCCAGCAGATCGAAGAAGTCCTGCTCCACCGGCAGCATATCCTGCAGCCCGCGACCCCCGTTGAAGTCAAACCGGCCTTCCAACTTCACGATATTCTCTGGCGGCAGCTCGGTGGAGAAGTAGCCCAGGTAGCCGACCCCCAGCCAGAGGGCCAGGGCATCGCCCATGCGGATATCCGTCCCGATCGAGGCGCCCGGACTATGCTGGAGGTAGGGAATCGCACGGTAGGAGGAGGTGAAGCGGTAGGAGAGGCGGTACTTCAGCTCGATCATCACCGGGGGCATCCGCCCGGCGTGGACCACCCCACGCCCCACGGCCGAGGCAGCGACCTGATCGAAGGACACCACGTTGGGATTGGTAACCGCCGCTACAGAAGTGTAGGCGATCACGTCCTGCCAGGGCATGGCCCAGTAGACGAGGCTGGGGGTCAGTGCGAAGGCATGGGTGGCGGCGTAGTCGTTGAATACGTCGCTGTCCACGGTGGTACCGGTCAGGGGCGCCACCTTCAGGCTGCTGAGGCGCCCGCGTGCCTCCAACGAGGGAATCAGGTAGGTTCCTCCAAAGGTACGCACCGGCCGGTAGCCACGCAGCGACATGGTGCCACCCGCCTCCCCCTGGCCGTCCACGGCCTGGCTGTAGGCCTCTACACCACCGTGGATGCGAAGATCCGGGCCGATAAAGCGGGCGAGCACGTCGCCCCGACCTCCCACCACCGTCGGGCTTCCCGGAGACAGCCGCAGCAGGGGCTCGACATGCAGCCACAGGGCCCTGGGCAGCGCCTGCAGTCGCCAGCCCAGGCTGAGCTGCGTCTGGTCAAAGGAGCCGGTACTCTCTGCGAGTGTATCGGCATTCTGCCTGCCAAAGCCCGCTCCGAGCGAAAAGGTGCCGGCCTTCCACTTCAGCGGAGGGCTCCCCGCGAGAGGGGCACCCATCTGCGGGGTGGCCACCGGCCAGTCGAAGGGCTCGGTGGCCGGATCGATGTCCCGCCACATCGGGCCGGGCCGCTGCACGGTGGGGGCGGGGCTCTCCTGCCGGAAGGCCCCGCGCACCAGGGCGACAGTATTTTTGGATGTTACAGTAATTTTCCAGGTTCCCGGGGTCGGCAGCACGATGTACAGGCTCTGCGGGCTACCCGGCGTCTGAACCGGGCCTCCGTTCAGCGCCACCGCGGCATCCGCCTGTCCCGACAGCAGGACGGTACGTGGGGGAAGGCTGCGGCTGGGGCCGGTGGCGCTCACCTCCACATTTCCGCCGGCTCCGGCGGCGCGCAGCTCCAGAAACACCGTTCCTGGCCCCGACACGGAGACAGAAAAGGGCTGGGCGGGGGCGGCAAAGAAGCCGCTGCTGTCACGCAGAGGACGGATGGCCTTTCCACTTCCCGTCGTGCTGCGGAAGCGTACGGACAGGGCCGAGCTTCGACCGGGATCGTCGATGGCCAGCTGGATGTCGTGGCGGCCGGGTGCCAACACGGGGGTGGCGAAGTCCAGGCTGCTGCGGGTGGGGATGGTCTGGCGGAGCACGCTCACCCCATCCACAAAAAGCTCGCCGATGCAGGGAGCCTCGGTGCCGCCGGCGGCAAGGCGCAGCGGCTGACACCAGGCCGCGGCCACCACACCGGATAGACCTGTCACCGTGACCGTGGCAGGCTCTTTGGCAGTCACAAACTGTGCTTCTGTCGCGGGCCAGGGAGGGGTCATCAGCGCCTGCCGGATCTCCGCCTGGGGAAGCGGCGGCGTCAGGGCGTTTTCGGTGGTCACCTGGGTACGCCCGGCCGAGCTGTCGGCCCCACGGACGGGATCCCAGCGGGTGCGGCGGCCGGACAGCAGGGCAAGGCGCTCCACGGTGGGATGTTCGATAATCCCCCGCAGCTCGGAGGCCAGCCCATAGGCCAGCGAGGCCGATCCGTCGATGGGCTGCTGACCGGCGCCCACCTCGCTGGCCACCAGCCAGCCTGCAGCCTCCAGCCCGTACTGCCAGCGCCCGGAGCGGCGCCAGGCCGAAACCAGCGCCAGGGCCCCGTCCACGTCCCGCTGGGTGGCATGCAAAAACCGTGCCATCAGCCAGTCCGCCTCGGCGCTGCTGGTGGGTGCGGGCATTGCCAGGGCCGCGGCGGGGCCTTTGACGCGGGCTTCCTGCACCCATCGGATCAGCTCTGGGGAGGGTGCGGCCTCCTCCCCCATCACCAGCTCAGCCGACAGGGGCACCGGCCCAGTGAGCTG
>CAITDR010000520.1 GCA_903891165.1 uncultured Pseudomonadota bacterium | reverse complement strand
TGTTCTCGAACTTGTCTTCGAGCTCCACTTCCTTGGCGACGGTGACGCCGTCCTTGGTCACCACGGGGGAACCCCAGGACTTCTCGATCACCACGTTGCGACCCTTGGGGCCGAGGGTGACCTTCACCGCGTTGGCGAGGGTATCCACGCCGGTGAGGATCTTGTTCCGGGCATTCACATCAAAAAGAATCTGCTTGGCGGCCATAAAAAACTCCTGAGTATAGAGGCTGGGAGAGCGAAGCGCCCTCACCAGAAAAGGTTATTGAGAAGGGAGAGGCGGGCTTATTCCACCACGCCGAGCACGTCTTCTTCGCGGAGGATGAGGCGATCTTCGCCGTTCACCTTGATCTCGGTGCCCGCGTACTTGCCGAAGACCACCCGGTCGCCTTCCTTCACGGAGAGGGGGTGGATCTTCCCGCCGTCCACCTTGCCGTTGCCCACGGCCAGGACGATGCCTTCAACGGGCTTTTCTTTGGCAGCTTCGGGGAGGAAGATGCCACCACGGCTGCGGGTGGGTTCTTCCACACGCTTGACGAGGATGCGGTCAAAGAGGGGGCGAACATTCGTGGGTGCAGCGCGATCCAACATGGTTTCAGCTCCGTCCGGTATTCGGTTCTGGGTAGATGCCGTCGTCGGGCCAGGGAGGGCTCTCCCCCGAAGGGAGAAGCAATCCACATCGCCGCAACAACAGCGCGGGTTTTCCCGCAGCGGGAGACAGATAGGCACGCTCTGACAAGCGTCAAGCGATCGTGGCGCATCTCTATCAAGCTCTTCTATCAAGCTCTCCCGAGGATGGTTCCTACCGCTTGCGCAGGAAGCATCGGTCGGTTAGACGCCTTGCCTTGCGAAAGAGGGTGGAATGGCCCGGATTACCGTAGAAGACTGCCTGGAGAACATCCCCAACCGGTTCACGCTGGTGCTGGTGGCGGTGGAACGCACCAAGCAGCTGATGAAGGGCGCACGCCCGCTGGTGGATGATGACCGGAACAACAAGGAGATCGTGACCGCGCTGCGTGAGATCGCCGCGGTGGGGATCACGCCCGAGTTCACGACCTTCGATGAGAACGCCATCATCGACGCTCAGAAGGCCGCCGAGCGGGAAACCCAGCTTGAACTTGAAGAGCTGCTTCCTCCCTCCGCTGACGACCTCCCTCCTGAGGCATAAAAATGACGACCGCTCCCGCCCTTCCCCTTGAGCTCTTCGACCTGCGCAACCTGGAGCGATACTTCGCCGAAGGTAAGCTCAGCAAAGAGCAGTACGACAGCTACCTCGCCGGTCTGGAAGATTCTTCGGACAATGCCGATGTTTCTTCGGTGCAGATGCTCTCCCATCGGCGCGTCCGCCGGATGGAGACGGTTTCTTCCGAAGACGAGAGCTAGGTCGTGCGGGTGATCCGGGCCCGCCGTGGCAACAGCCTGGAGTGTAAGGGTTGGGTGCAGGAAGCCGCGCTGCGGATGCTCTGCAACAACCTGGATCCCGAGGTGGCCGAGCGCCCGGAAGATCTGGTGGTCTACGGGGGCACCGGCAAGGCCGCGCGCTCCTGGGAGGCCTTTGACAGCATTGTGGCCAGCCTGAAGGAGCTGGGAGAGGACGAAACCCTCCTGGTCCAATCTGGTAAACCGGTCGGCGTGCTGCGCACCCATGCGGATGCTCCGCGGGTGCTGATCGCCAACTCCAACCTTGTGGGCAAGTGGGCGACCTGGGAACATTTTCGCGAGCTGGAAGCCCGCGGACTGATGATGTACGGCCAGATGACCGCGGGGTCCTGGATCTACATCGGCTCTCAGGGCATCGTTCAGGGCACCTACGAGACTTTTGCCGAGGCGGGACGCCAACATTTTGGCGGTAGCTTGGCGGGGCGCTGGATCCTCTCCGGAGGTCTGGGCGGCATGGGCGGTGCACAGCCGCTTGCGGGCGTGTTTGCCGGAGCCAGCTTCCTGGGTGTGGACGTGGACGCGGCGCGGGTGCAGAAGCGCCTGGAAACCGGCTATCTGGACGAGGTCGCTCCCGATCTGGACAGCGCTTTGGACCGGATCCGCGCCTGGACCGAGACCCAGCAGGCGCGTTCAGTGGGGCTGGTGGCCAATGCGGCCGATGTCTATGCCGAGCTGGTGCGTCGTGGGGTGACCCCCGATCTGGTCACCGACCAGACCTCCGCCCATGATCCGCTGGCCTATGTGCCTTCGGGCTACAGTCTGGCACAGGCAAAGCTCCTGCGGGATGCGGATCCCAAGGAATATACGCGGCTTTCTTTTGCCACCATGGCCATCCACGTGCAGGCGATGCTGGCGATGAAGGCGGCGGGGGCGCGGGTCTTTGACTACGGCAACAACCTGCGTGCCGGTGCGGTCGAAGGTGGCGAGGCGGATGCCTTTCAGATTCCGGGCTTTGTGCCGGAATATATCCGGCCGCTCTTTTGCGAGGGCAAGGGCCCCTTCCGCTGGGTGGCGCTCTCGGGGGATCCCGAAGATATCCGCGCCACGGACGAAGCGATTCTGGAGCTTTTCCCGGAAGATCAAGCGCTACGGCGCTGGATTGAGATGGCGCAGAAGCGGATTCACTTCCAGGGACTGCCCGCACGTATCTGCTGGCTGGGCTACGGCGAGCGGCACCGGGCGGGGCTGCGCTTCAACGAGCTGGTAGCCTCTGGACGTGTCAAGGCCCCTATCGTGATCGGCCGGGATCACCTGGACTGTGGCTCGGTGGCCAGTCCTAACCGCGAAACAGAGGGCATGAAGGACGGCACCGATGCGGTGGCGGACTGGCCGATCCTCAACGCGCTGGTGAATGCGGTGAATGGCGCCTCCTGGGTGAGTTTTCACCATGGTGGGGGTGTGGGCATGGGCTACTCCCTGCATGCCGGTCAGGTCATCGTCGCCGATGGCACCGAAGCCGCCGCCCGCCGCCTGGACCGGGTGCTGCACTCGGATCCGGCCATGGGCGTGCTGCGCCATGCCGATGCGGGCTATGAGCGGGCGATCGAGGTGGCGCGGGAGCGGGGAGTGAAGATTCCGGGGTTGAGCTGATATGGCCGGGAAAGTCCTCGTTTTTGTCGCGTCGAGCCTGGATGGCTTCATCGCCGGCCCGGACAATGATCTCTCCTGGTTGCCGCCGCCGGATCCGTCTGGAGCGGACAACGGCTATGGCGCCTTTATCGCGGGGATCGGCGTCCTGCTGATGGGCC
>CAITDR010000519.1 GCA_903891165.1 uncultured Pseudomonadota bacterium | reverse complement strand
TTCGCTTTCGGCCTGCATTAATTCTGCAACCACGCCATGTGGATGAGGCGATGGCTCTCCTCCGCGCCACCACTGCGGAGCTGAAATGATCCCGATCTGGCACTCCTCCCGGTACTTCGCCGATCTTGGCCCCCACATCATGCCCATTCGGAAATTCGGCTTGGTGCGGGAGGCCTTGGAAAATTCCACCTTGCCCGTGCAGATTTTGGAGCCGGAGCCCGTTTCCGATACCGACCTGCTGCGTGTCCACAGCGCTGCCTACCTGGAGGCGATGCGCACCGGCGAGCCGCTGGCGCTGGCTCAGTCCCAGAAATTCCCCTGGTCCCCTGCCCTTTCCGAGGCCGTGCGCTGGACCAATGGCGGCTGTATTGCCGCCCTGCGGGGAGCTCTGGAGCGCGGGGTGGCCGGAAACCTGGCCTCGGGCTTCCACCACTCCCATGCCGAACATGGCGAAGGATTCTGCACCTACAACGGGCTGATTGTGGCCCTGGAGCGGCTTCGGTCGGAGGGGCGCCTGAAGCGGGCCCTGGTGCTGGACATGGATCTGCACTACGGCAATGGCACTGCCTCCCTCCTCCAGGATCGTCCTGACTTTTATCAGCTCTCGATCTACGGAAACTGGTATAAAAAGAACCTCGCCTATCGCGACGTAAGCAGCGAGCGCGCGCCGGATACGGAAAACGCCTGGAGTGTGCCGGTAGCCAATGGCGCCGGTGGAGAAGAATATCTCGGCATTCTCCAAGAGCATCTACCCGGTGCTATTGACAGGTCAAGACCGGATGTGCTGCTCTATCAGGCGGGTGCGGACCCCTACCAGGAGGATCCCTACTCGCCGCTGCTTCTGGACCACGCCGATCTACGGGCGCGTGACCAGTGGGTTTTTGAGCAGTGTCGCGCCCGGGGAATCCCGGTGATGTGGGTGCTGGCGGGTGGCTACACCCCGGATGTGTCCAAGGTGGTGGAGGTCCACGTCAACACGGCGCGTGCGGCCTGTGCAGTCTTCGAGGGTACGCCCGTCTGAGGCCCCTGCCCTCTTTCCCGCGGGTTCCGTTCGGACTCAGATGCGAATCTGGGTCCAGATTCGCACGGTGTCATTCGGGAACTTCTGTTCTTCCAGGCGCAGGACGTAGCCGGCACCGATACGGAAGCGGTCGTAGCCCGCCAGGTTGGTGCCGCCATGCAGCACCACACCGGCGAGCAATTGTCCGTATTTGCCCAGGGATTCATCCGAGTAGGCGGTGAAGCGCACCGATGGCTCCAGGATCCCCATGAAGGTGTAGCTGGCCTGGGTCGTCAGGCTGAGCCGTGTGGTGGGGGCCAGGACGCCGGGCTCGGCAATGTCGGTGTTCATGGGGCTGACCTGGGCCCAGCTGGCGTCCACCATCATCGCCAGACCGGCCACACGAAACAGCACGTCGCCGCCGGCGGCAAAAGTGCGTGTTGAAAGGTCGTCTGTCCACAGGCCGCTCGCCCCAAAGCCCACCGAGGCTCCCTTGCCCGGCCCTCCCCAGAAGGCGTAGGTATCGCGCTCCCCGAAGGAGGCTTCCGCACGTGCAACCACAGTTTTTCCGGGGCTATTGTCCCCAAAGAGATCGTTGCCGCTGTTGAAGAGCCCGATCTGCACCTTGGCGGGCTTGAAGGTGCCTACGGCGACCACCCCGAGCG
>CAITDR010000518.1 GCA_903891165.1 uncultured Pseudomonadota bacterium | reverse complement strand
GTGGCGGTGGTGCGCCGGCGGATAGCCTGGCGCGCTGGGGCGACGCCAACGTGCCCGGCTATGACGAGATCCGCCTGGAGCCGATCTACGACCTTTCCCTGCTCAAAGAGTTCGGACGCTGGGCGGAAGCCCGCTCCATCCCCGAGGCCATCGTAGAGAAGGGGAGGGGAGAGGGCGCCTACGAGGGCTTTATTCCCGTCTTAGATGCCAAGTATTTCCCGATCCAGGGTTGGTGGAACGTGACCCTTGCAGGGGACGACATCACCCTGACCTTCCGGATGATCGGCGCGGACGGGGCCGCCAAGGATCTGTACTCGGCGACCCGCGACGGCAAAGAGGGCTGGAAGATCGGTCGCTAACGTCGATCCTGCCCCAACGGTAGTACGGCGATGGCCACCAGCGCCGCCCAGAGCAGCCCTTCGAGGAGGTTTATCCACATCGGAGCACCGGGAAGTGGCCAGGGAGAGCAGCGGAGAGCATGGGGCACCTCTGCAGTCCCACCACGCAAGAACCGTGCCAAGGCCTGCAGCCGGATTCGCCCGGATCCGCCTGCGGCCCCCGCTGCACAGTCGCCACACGCACCGCGAAGGCCGCACAGCCCCGTGCACAGCCGCAATCTGTGCAGCGCTACCAGCGGATCCGGGGCAGAATATTGGCAGGGGAGGGGTCCCGTAGCCAGGCATTGAGCAGGGCTGCCGCCGGAGAACGGCCGGTGGCCACCAGCTCTTCCAGCGGACGCAAGAGCTCCAGCTCCTCCCCCTGCTCGCGCAGCCCCAGCCGCGCCAGGGTCACCAAGTCGCGCGCCATATCTGCCGCTTCAAAGCCCCCGAAGATCGCCGCCAAGCCGTGCCGGGCCGCCTCCAGGTGCCGATCCTCCGGGGTGCCCGCCGTCTTCAACCGGTCGGCCACCATCCGCGCCCCGTCGAGAGCGGCCCGGCTGTAGAGTAGTCCCTTCCAGTAGGCGCAGAAGGCGATGGCCAACTCGGAATTCACTGCATCCGCACTACGGATCTCCACGGTGTTCTTGACACGACACTCCGGGAAAACGCTGGTCTGATGCAGCTCCCAGTCGGAACGGCCGGGGTAGAGTCCGTCGATACCCTCCTGCATCCAGGATCGGAAGCTGCGGCCGTTTGCCGGCGTCCATTGTCCTTCGCGCATGTGGAACATCATCGGGCTGTCCAACAGGTAGTTGATCCAGCCCTGGTGGGTATAGCCCTTCTGCACCGCAGCGGGGAAGCCGGTACGCGCCGAGTCGGTCTGGGTCCACACCCAGGCCCGGGTGCTCATCCATCCAGTAACTTTGCCCTCGGCTATGGGAGAGTTGGCGAAGATCGCCACCGTCAGCGGTGCCAGATCGGTGACCAGATGGAACTTGCGGGCACAGTCCGCCTCATCGGAAAAATCGAAGGAAGCCTGCACCGCGCAGGTGCCCTTCATCATCCAGTGGGCGCGGGGGCCACGGCTGGGCAGGTAGCGCTGCATCACCGCGTAGCGCCCCTTGGGCACAAAGGGGATGTCGTCGATTTTTGCGTAGGGGGTGAGACCGCAGGCGGTGGGTACGATGCCGGTATCCTGCAGAATCTCCCAGGTCCGCTGCCGATCTTCCCGCAACTCCTCCGCGATGTCGCGCAGGCGCAGGTAGGCGCCGCCGGACAGCTCCACCTGAGCGCCGGGCTCCAGGGTCAGGTACGGCGCCGCAGGGGTGGGTGCGCGGGCCTCCCCTTTCAGCTCAATCAGGTTCTCGCCTTCAACCTTCGGCTTCCATCCATGTTTTTCCTGATAGGTCTGCAAAAACCACTGCACCCCTCGCTCGCCAAAATAGGGCAGAGGACGGCCATCGGCCTGCAGGAAGGCACGCTCAAATTCCCCGCCAACACGCCAGAGTTCTGGCCCCTTTTCATAGGAGTGCGCAAGGTGGAGGAGGTCAGCCTGGTTGAGTCGGGAGTCCATGCCCTTCCGGGGTGAGCGGCTAATGGTGGTTCCCAAAGGGCCCCGCGTCAACCCCGGGCCTTCCTTTTCGCTCTTTCTGGTCGCCCACAGGCAGGCTATACTGGCATATGCACGTGTTCCTCCTCCTTGCCTGTGTGCCGGTGTTGGTCAGCGAAGAAGCTGTGGTGGATGCCGGTCCCTGGGTGGCCCCCACCAATTCCTGGCCTCTGGCCACCCCGCCGGAGGGCCTGACCGCCGAAGGTTTTGAAGAGGGCGAGGTGGTACCGGACTTCCGCCTTCTGGACCAGTATGGTGCCGAGGTTTCCCTTTGGCAATTCTATGGCAGTGTGGTGGTCCTGGACATTTCCACGATGTGGTGTGCGCCCTGCCAGCAATTGGCGCGTGGGGTCCAGGAAGTGGCCGATAGCTTCAAGGATCAGGGCTTCTTTTACCTGACCGTCTTCCCGGAGGACCAGGACGGCGACGTGAGTGACCCGATCATTCCCGACCAGGAAGATCTGCAGGGCTGGGCGGACTACTACGATATTGCCGAGCCCCTGCTCTCCGACGACGCCGGCTACGCGGCCCAGGTGGTCACCGAGGGCTACCCCGTGGTCCTGGTGATCGACCGCCAGATGAAGAGTACCGGTCCGCGGGAGAGTCCGTCGGAAGAGCAGATTGTTGCCACGGTAGAAGAAGAGCTATAGCTACTTCTTCTTTTTCTCCTTCTTCTCCACTTTTGCCCCCTTGGATCCGCCAGGCATCTTCCAGGGCGCACTCTGGATCAGAATGCCCACAATTGTAGCCCCGCCTACAATCCACAAATCCTGCGGCCGCTGGGCGGCCTCCGCCAGCAAGAGCCCCCCCATTGCGGAAGTGGCAACTTTTACCATGAAGCTGTAGATGCGCGGGAACAGCGCCCCACCGATAATGGCACCCACACCGGCAGCCACCATCGCTTCCCAGCGTACCTCGCGGAACATCGGCCAGGCCAGCCAGCCGATGGTGCCAAAAACAACCGCACCGGTGATACGCACGGCCGTCGTCTCTACAAAATGGCAGAGCAGCGCCCCCACCAGCGCCAGCCCACCGGCCACCGCCAGGGTGGGCGTCGGGTCCAGACCGGCGCTACGGCCAATCAGAAGTCCCGCCCACAGCCCGCCGAGAATGCCCGGCGCCAGCACCACCAATTGGTACAGGTGCGAGCCAAAAACGCAGAGGATAAGCCCAAAAGCAGTGAGAAGGCCACGGAAAAACAGGGGATCCGAGAGCGAAGGAAGCGACATCCGCCCCCTCTAATCACATCCAACCCGTTATGCTGGCCAGGGAGGTGTTGTGGATTCCACCGCCATCGTCGGCGCCAGTGCAACCGCCTGCTGTTGTCTGGTCTTTTTTATCGGGATCTTCGGGATCCTGACCGTACTCTTGCGTCCGAAGCGCAAGGTGCGCGGGGAGCTGGAGGGGGTGGCGGCGGCACCCGGTCGGGGGCAGGAAACCCGGGCCAGCCTGACCCGCCTGGAGGAGGAGGACCGGCGGAAGCGCTGATCGGGTAGGATCGGGTACCAAATCGACGTCTCTGGGGTGCAGGTAGCCGCAGCGGGCTTACTTTTTCAGGGGCGGAGGAAGAATGGCGGCCACGCGGGGTGATTTTTCGGTATGGCTGGAAGCGCAGCAAGGTAGCACGGAGACGGCTCTGCACGCGGGTCGCCGGGGAGTGGCCCTTTTTAACCGCTCCGCCTCCGACACCGTCTCCCTTTCTGGAAAGGATACCTTACGTTTTTGCAATGGGATGTTCTCCAACAACATCCGCGCCCTGAAGCCGGGACAGAGCAACCAGAACGTGATGTTGGATGCCAAGGGGCGGATCCTCGGGCAGCTCGAAGTCTGGTGTGTGGGCGACCAGACCCTGTGGGTTACACTTGAAAATGTGCCGTCAACCACATTTATGGAGCACTACGACCGCTTCATCATTGCCGACGACGTGGAGATGGAGGATCTGAGCGAGCGGTGGATCCAGCTCTCCCTTCAGGGACCGGCGGCCCGATTCCTTTTGGAAAAACTCGGATGGTCCGCCCCGGAAGCAGGTTTTGTGGAGGTGGGGGCAATCCGCATCGCGCAGCGGCGCCGCAGTCGGGCGGGGGGCTACGATCTGCTGCTGCCGGTGGAGGAGGCAGAGGCGGTTACGACGGCCCTGATCAGTGCGGGAGCCATTTTGGCGGGGGCCGACGCCCAGGAAATCCTGAGGGTGGAGGCTGGGATTGCCCGCTGGCCGCTGGACATGGGTGAGCGCGCCCTGGTCCACGAGATGCGTATGGTGCCGGACTACTGCTCCTTTGAAAAAGGCTGCTATATCGGCCAGGAAGTTATCAACCGCATCGATGTGATGGGGCAGGTGCAGAAGAAGCTCTGGGGCCTGGAGCTGGAGGATCCCACCGGGGAGCTACCGGCGGTGGGTTCTGAGGTCCTTTTGGGAGAAGATGTGGTGGGAAGCACCACTTCGGCGGTGGCGGAACCGGGAAGGGTGCGTGTCCTGGCAGTGCTGCGAAAGGCAGTCTGGAAGCCCGGTCTGGAGCTGCGGGTGGGACCTGCCGCCCGGGTGGCCACCGTCCGCGATCTCCCTTTCCCCGAAGACGGAGCGGCTTGACCGCCGGAAATCCGTTAGGGGAGTGGCTATGGAGAACGACTACGCCAACGAGGTGATGCTCGCCGGGCTCACCCCGCTGATTCCCCTACCGCTCTTGGACGACTATGCAGAGCGGCAGGTACTTCGGGGGATCTACCGTCGTATGGCGCAGGCTCATGCCGTCGCCCTCACCGATGAGGCACTGGAGCTTCTGGTAGAGGATCGCTCCAGCACGTTGTTGGGTTGTATGGCGCTGGCCATCAAGTGGCCCCTCAAAAAGCTCTTCCGTACCGTACTCTATTTTCTGACCATCAAAGATGTGGTCGATGCAGTGGCCCGGAACTCGCACCGCGTGGCCATCATGAAGCAGGCCTTCGCCGACGGACATCTTCCCGAGCGTGTAGCCGAGGTGCGCGCCGCGATGGATGCGGTGTTGGATCGTACGGACTACTCGCCGGTAACGCGCTTTCTTCTGCGGCGGGAGCGTTCCATCTCCGAAGCCTGGCAGCAGCCTGTCGGTCCGTTGCCGATCACCATCGCCTTTGTACACCGCCACGGGGGTGGGGACCTGGTCCTCCGCAGCTACCGCAAAAAAATCGGCGGACAAGAATGATTTTTTTTCTATTGGCCTGCACCGGAACTGAGGACAGCAAGGGGGTGGAGGGCGAGCTGCCCCCGCTGCTCCCCGACCCGGCTTGGGTGGTGGACGGGCACCTCGCCATCCCCGAAGACGCGGTGATCGCCACCCCCAGCCCTTTTCCCTCGGATCGCGTAGCCTGGCGTACCGGATTTTCGCCGGTGCAGAGCGCGCTGACACAGATTCCCACCTTGCTGCCGGAAGCCACCCCTGGCGAGGCGCCGCAAAAAGGCGGCTTGGTGCAGCTTTGGGACCTGACCACGGGTACGGAGCTGTGGATGTTTGCGGAGCGTGATGCCTGGCCGGATCAGGGCGAGGATGCTGCGCTTTTGATCCGCCCCTCTGAGGTGATGGAGGTGGATCACGAAGTAGCGGTGGTGATACGGGAGGGTGCATGTGAGGGCGGCTGCACCTTTCCAGTGGATCAACGTGCTGATCTGAAACAGACGGTGGCCCGTGTGCAAGAGCTGGGGGTGGAGG
>CAITDR010000517.1 GCA_903891165.1 uncultured Pseudomonadota bacterium | reverse complement strand
CCTGGACAATGACTGCGACGGCGTTGTGGATGGGGCGAACGCGGTGGACATGCGCACCCGGTATCCAGACAATGACGGGGATGGCTGGGGCGACACCACCCTCTCGAGTATCACTGCTTGTTTTTATGTACAAGGATACTCAACCCGCACCGCGGACTGCGATGACACAAACTCTGGGGTCTATCCGGGACGGCTCGACACCTGCGACGGGTTGGACAACGACTGCAGCGGGACGGCGGATGACAACAGCTCCTTCCACCGCCGCTGGTACACCGATGCCGATGGGGACGGGTGGGGGGTCCAGGGCAGCCCCGTCTACGCCTGCACCCAGCCTTCCGCGTCGGCCACCTGGGCCGGGGATTGTGATGACTCCGAGGCCGCCTTCCATCCCGGAACTTCTGATACTTGCGACGGTGTAGACGGTGATTGTGATGGCACTATCGATGAAAATCCCACCGAGATCTGGTTCCTGGACAACGACGGCGATGGCTTCGGGGGAGGCGGCCAGCCCATCTACGCATGCACGCAGCCTGCGGGAACTGTAGGTCTGGGCAGCGGAGGTGATTGTGATGACAGCGATGGCACGGTCAACCCGCGCGCCGAGGATCTCTGCGACGGCATCGACAGTGACTGCAATGGGAGCATCGACGACGATGCCCCCGACTTCTGGTCCCCGGACAACGATGGGGATGGCTGGGCCGACCGCCACAACCAGCTTCGCGCCTGTACCCAGCCGGTGGGCTACCTGCCGTGGGACTTGTGGGGAGACTGTGACGACGGGAACAGCGCTATTTCACCGGGGCAGCCGGAGATCTGTGATGGCGTTGATCAGGACTGCGATCAATGGATCGACGAGTTAAGTGTAGACGCAACCCTGTGGTATCAGGATGCCGACGGAGACGGCTTTGGTGGTCCCGGTGGCTACAGCGACTGTACACCCCCAAATGTCTCCTGGATCGCGACGTCGGGCGACTGCGACGACGCGGATCCGGCTCGGGCGCCCACCCTGCCGGAGATCTGCGACGGCTATGACACCGACTGCGACGGTGCCGCCGATGCCTGCATCGCCGCCGGCGAGCTTTCTGCGGGGACGACCACGCTGCTCTCGGGCTACGGCTATGGTCCCGGGCTCCTTCCCGACCTTTCGGGGGATGGGCTCCCGGAGCTGTTGGTGGGGCGCTACGATAGCGCGGGTACAATGACGACGGATGTGGTCGACCCCATCGTCGGAACGGCGCTGCGAAGCTGGAGTGCCACGGAGGACTACTGGATTGAATTGGCTGCTTCTGGTCAAGATTATGACGGGGATAGTCTACCGGATGTGGTCGGGAGCTTCTGGTCCACCGGGCCCCTGGGCGACGGTGAATTGATCCTCCACAGCACCGGTTTGGCCGATCAGAGTGACCTGGAAGCATCGGCCTGGGGCAGTCTTCAGGGCGATGGTCTGGAGCCCTTCCAACCCACCTGGACGGACGGTGGCGATTTCGACGGCAATGGCGTTGCGGAGCTGGTCGTGTCCCGGTACGCGGAGAACGACCGGAGTGCCGTGCTTCTTTTTGACTTTGCCGCAGGTTCTCACCGCACCGTTGTTGACGCGCTGGCGGAGGTGCGTGGGGGTAGCTGGTGGCTCCAGGGCCAGCCTGGACGTGTCGATGACCTGGATGGCGACGGCTGCTCCGACCTCTGGGCAGGGCTTGGAGACTCCCAGACCTATGAAGCAGACCTCTATACCTTTCAAGGTCCTCTATCTGGAGTTCTTACGGTAGCCGACGCCGACCGGCACTGGTACCTGTCGCAGTGGGACGGTCCGGCGGCGAGCGCCGACATGAACGGGGACGGGCAATTGGATCTGTGGGTGAGCGATCTTTATGCGCGTACCTACCTCATCGATGGGACCACGCCGGATGGCACGGTGCAGACCACAACCCGGCTGGAAGGCAGCTCCGATTGTCAGATTGGCTCGTTGGAGCCCGGCGACTACAACCAGGATGGAGCGGTGGATCTGGCGGTGAGCTGTCCCTACAGCAGCCAACAGGCGGAGCACGGGGGCAAAATCTACTTCTTCTATGGCCCCTTTTCCGGGGTGTTCTCGGTGGAGGATGCCAGCACCAGCTTCACCGGTACCCGCCCCTACGGCATGCTGGGCACGGAAATGGTGGCGGCCGACCTGGATGGCGATGGCCGCTCCGACCTGGCCACACTTCAGCCAGGCGCGGGTGTGGACACCGAGCTGATCTTCCTCCACGGCGCCCAGCTTCCCTGAAGGGGGCTCCGGGCCTTGTCTTCTGCCCACCCAAAGGCGCCTGCGGCGCTTTGGCCGCACGCGCCTTGCATGGTGT
>CAITDR010000516.1 GCA_903891165.1 uncultured Pseudomonadota bacterium | reverse complement strand
CTACCAATTTTTCAAAGACCAGAGTGTCTCGCTTCAGATTCGTTACCGCTCCGAAGCCCCACCCTCTTATCTGCGCTGGTTTCTCCCGTCAACTTCTTTTTCAACTTTTTCTTCGAAGCCGAAGATTTTATTGAATGAAGAGACGACAGACACCGTACCACATCGTTTTGTGGTTCGCCGCCAGCCCCAACCAATTACCCTCAAGCCCCCCACCCGTCAACCAACACACCGAAGATTTTCTCAGAGGCAGGAATCTTCAGGATTCGTCCAGGGGAAAATTCCGACGTCGCCGGTGACGTAGGAGAACACCACATCGCCTCCCAGGCCACCCTTCTTGCCGGAGCCTTCAAACTGCAGCGGCGAATAGATCGCGTAGTCCGTCACGCGTAGCGCGGAGACGAACATGTAGCCGTAGGCAATCTCGGGGTTCAACGAGCTGATCGACATCCCTCCCGGAGGCGCCGCCACGGTAGGCAGCTGCCGGATGATCTCCTTGGGCACCTCGACCACCGAGCCGTCTCGCGTGCCATTGAAGTCGTCGGGCACAGTGATGATGGCCCGCTTGACCGGCGAATTGATGCCAAACCAACCATAGGGCACCACCTCAAAGGTGATCTGCACGTAGGTCTGCACGGCCCGGATCGTCCCCGGTGCACAGGCAGCGGCTCCACCTCCCTCCACACAGGTGCTATCCACCGCGGCGTAGGCCACATCGCTAGGGGTCCACCGGAACACGAAGCTATTCGCCCCGTCCGCACAGTCGGTGAACGAAGACGATGCCCAGCTTTCCGGATCGGTAAAGCCCAGGTCTGCAGTAAAGATCGCTGGCTCTGGCAGAGTTACGGTCGTTCCGGGAATCCCAATTTCAGGAGCTTCAAGGCGGATCTCCGAAGATGCTCCCCGAACTGAGAAGAAGTCCTTGGTGACGGGCCAATCCGCGTCGTAGGTGTAGGTTGGCACACCTACAGAGTCGTCGTAGGTGCAGAAGTCCATCACGGCTGCATCGTAGGTGTAGGTCGGTGCCTCACAGACCCCGTCGGTTGCGACGGTTGTGCGCGGGGTGTCCCGGCTGAAATCCACACAATAAGCCACACCTTCCAGCGCCGGGTTCACCAGGCTGAGCGGTCCGATCTCTTCGTGCAGGTCATCCACCCCAAAGGCAAACTTCGACATCGCCGGCTGTTCGACTTTCCAATCCTGTGCGCCGTAGTCCACCACCCCCCAGAAGCCGGAGGCGGGCGTGTGATACCGGCCGATTCCGAAACCGAAGGCCTCCGCGGAGCCGTTGGTACCCGTACTTCCAAAATAGGCGGCCGCCCCCGCGTTGGCGAAGTTGTTCACCTGTACAAAGGCTCGCTGGTTCACGTAGGTAGAACCAACATCGTAGGTGTAACCGCCATCCACCCGCTGGTAGCCTTTGGGGGTCGCAACGGTAACCGTTACCGGTCCCGCCGACATGGTCCCCTGGGGTACTACTACGGTGATCGCACCGTCGGTGACGCTGAGGATCTGTGCATTGGTGCTTCCAAACTGCACCATCACCTGAGCCGGATCCTCACCGAACCCCGACCCCACGATGGTGGCCGTCCCTCCTCCTACATTCCCCACTTCCGATGGGGGGCTGATGGCCGTGACGTTCGGACCACCTTTTCCGCTGTAGTAGGGCTCCACACTGCTGAAGGGAGGGCACCCTGCCAAAACCAGGAGCGCCAGAATGGATGCGCGTGACATTACTGTCCCTCCTCGTACCAGAAGCGACCGATATCGATCACCCGGCTGGTAAGCTTGATGGGGCTGACTTCCAACTTCTGTTCGTAAGCATTCATGACGGGCGGAATCTCCACGTCGGCTTCCGTAGAGCGCGCAAGGTAGAACACCGCTCCCTCCGCTCCGTAGCGCTGTGCGTAGGTGTACGCCTCCTGCACCGTATTCATGGACAGGGTGTACTCTCCATCGTCCTTCAGCCTGCAGGTAACCTCGGCCAAGTTGTGCGCGGGATCCCCCCGAAGGGCAGCATTGAGCGGGGCGGTGTCGGAGAGATCCGAGGGATCTTCCTGATAGCTCCGATCAAACACCCACTCGCCGTCTTCGCAGGGAGTCTTGGCATCACGCACCAACACTCCGGAGTCCTTCCGATCCACCGGCCCCAGAAAACGCACGGCCAACGACACGATTTCGTTGGGATTCTGGGTACCCGGGGTCCACCGGAACGTGACCTTCTCGCCTTCGGTGTCCCATGGACCGGTGTACATCTGCGGATCTCCCGCTCCCAACCCCTCCCCCGAGCCCTCGCAGGCCTCGGCAGTCTCCGGGGCCTGAGCAGGCCCGGCATAGGAAAGGCAGGTGCGCTGGGTGCCCGCAGGAAATGCGGGATCTTCCTGTCCCTTCGCATCGATCCGCACCCCTTCCCACTCCAGCATCACCGGCCCCAAATCCTGGGGCAGGGTAAACACGGTGTTCCCCACCGCGCTGGAAGGCTGAGGCAGCGACGAAACCGGCGCATACTGGGGCGCCAAGCCGCCAGGAAAGCCGAATTCCACCGCCTGACCGAGCGGGAAGTTGGCGGGCCTCAGCGGACGGTAGTCCTCTGAGCCATCGTCCACCGGATAGGGAGCCGACTGCCACCAGTCAAAGCCGAAGTAGTAGATGAAGGCGTCTTGCGCATTCCCCGGGTAGTCCCCGGGCAGGCGACCGACCTGGAACAGCCCGTTGCCATCCGACGTGCGGAACTGCAGGTAGCTGCCGACGTCCACCGTGGTAAAGGAACCGATCGGACCGGTGGCCTCAAAGGTGGTGTAGCAGCTCTCCTCAACGTCCGGCGGCACCGAGGTGACGCCGCCCAGGCTGTCTGCGGCGGTGAGCTGCGAATCGAACATATAGGAGAAGCCGTACACCGCCCGATAGGGCGCTTTGCTCCCAAAGTTCGCTTCGCTGATCTCGCCAAGCGAGCCAAGCTGCATCATGGCCAGGGACAGCCCAGCACCCGAGAAGTTGATCAGGCTGTACTCCACCACACCCCCGTAGGGCGTGGGCGAAGGGCCGATCTCGTCGGGGTTGTAGCCAACTCCGACCAGCTTCACATCCGCATCCTTGTAGTCTGGAATACAGGCTGCAAGCAGTAAGAGGATCAAGGTAGGTTTACGCATATTCACCTCACCATCCCGTTCCGAGGCCGATGTAGAAGCGGAAGCCGGGCGCCTCCGTCTCGTTGGAGAGTTCATCTCCAATCGCATTGTCCGTGGTGTCCTGGATATCGTCGCCGTTTACGTCGCCGTAGCCGCGAATCCGGTTGAAGCCGTAGGCGACCCGGAAGAAGCTATCCCAGGAGAAGTTATTGAAAATCGCCGCGCCGACACGAAGCTCTGCGCCTGCGTCATACAACATAGAATTGCCGTTCTTGTAGGCATAGTCCATGAAGGGGATTTCGCGCCGCACATCCTGCTCCCGGTAGGCCACCCGATCGCCGAAGGCGTTCCGGTAGTAGTCGGACTCATCCTCGGGTGCACGATAGGACCAGAAGTTTCCAGCGGTTCCCATGACCTGTGCGGTGACATCATAGAAGTAGAAGGGACCGATCTTCCGGTTGAGCTGCCGCCGGATGGGGAATCGATAGGCCACGGAGAGGATGCCCATCGTCTCGCCGGACAGGCTGTAGAAGGGATAGCCCGCAAACAGCGTGTTCGGACGAAGCGAATCGGAGCCCTGGTAGTAGGGATGCTGACCGCCCCCACGAAATTCGTCGTTGGAGTCGACGTTCCGATCCACCGCACCCCCGTAGAAGTCCAGCTGGATAGTGTGACGACGATCGCCCGCAGCCTTGATGAACTGTGGCAGCCAGTCCCACGTGGGCATGGGGATCTGCTCGGTCCATCGCGCTTCGATCTTGTTGTAGTGGTAATTGTCCAGCAGCTGGCCGTCGTCCACCGAGTGGCCACCATAGGGCTCGTAGACGATATCCGTAAAGCCGTGCGCCAGGGCCAGGTCGACGTTGCGACCTCCACGCGGGTTGGAGGAGCGGGAGGCGAAGGCGATGTTGGTGAAATTCACCCGCAAACCCGCCTCGGTATTGACCATATAGCGCTGGTACCGGGAGTCGGAGCCACCTTTGAAGCCGTACTCCAGCCCAGACCAGTAGAGACTGGTGTTGAAGCGGTCATTCCAGGGGTAGCTAACGTCTAAAGAGCCGACGTTCACATACTGCTGGTTGCGGATCTGGAAGTTGGCCTGATCGGCCGTCGTATCCGGGTTGCCGTCGTCATCCAGCAGATAGCCACCGTTGATCTTGTTCTCACCGTGGTAGCCGAAGATGTTGAAGGTCGGATACCAACCTGCGTAGGTGTAGCCACCCGCAAAAAGCATGTCCGATCCGGCCATTCCGTAGAAGAACACGGAGTGATCTTCCGTATAGTCGGACACGGAGACCTGGGCACCCGCCTGAATCGACACGTCATCCAACGAGTCGTTGCTCATCCGGATGATGGGGATCCCGGTGGGCGCAAAGATGTCACCCTTGTACTTCTCCGGCTTGAAGGCGGAGAGGTCTTCCCGGAACTCCCAGGATTGTTTGACGACTGCAGGATCCACCGCCAGGTTGAAGCTGGAGGTGACATCTTTGAGGAAGAAGTCACCACGGGACAACCCGTAGTTTTTCCAGCCGAATGCGGTGTAGTTGTTGAAGAGCAGGTTCCCTTCGGGGGTCAACGAGGGGGCATGCGCCCCGCCGATCACGTTGGTGATCTGCTCGATCTTCTTATTTTCCAGGTCGTAGCGGTAGACATTGAAGATGCCGCTGCGGTCGGAGGAGAAGTAGATCTTCCCATCCTTGGCCCAGTAGGGATCCATGTCCTCCCACCGGTCCCACATCAGGGCATGCACATCCCCGGTGCTGGGGTCCATCAGGTAGAGATCCTGCTGGAAGTTACGGAAAATCGCCACCACCAGTTTGCTGCCATCCGGCGACCAGTCCAGACGCTGGATCCAGGTGCCGTCTTCAAAATTGGTGAGGTGCTTCTTGTCGCTTCCATCGAGGTTGATGGTCACCACATTCAGCGTACCATCGCCATACTCCAGATAGGCCACCTTCTTGCCATCCGGGCTCACCGACGGCTCTGAGGCGCGCTTGGTGTTGGGGATGGGCCGTGCACCATGATAGGCTTCACGAGGTTTGTGCTTGATTCCCTGGAACTTAAGGTTCTTGTCCTTTTCCTCGTCCTGGGGAATGGGGACCACCCACAACTCGTTCCAGTCGTAGCCGTCGGTCTCCAGCGTAATGCCGGTATGCCGAGAGAAAGCGCCTTTCTCCGTCAGCGCGGTCGCGTAGCTCTCCGACCCTACGATCACCACCGCGTCTTGTTTGGGGATGAAGTCCCAGGCCGCCATAAAGACGTTGGGAATCCCGTAGCTGTTGTACGCATCTTGGACAGAGTTCCCAAGATCTCCCTGGTTGACTCCAGAGAACGCGGGCCAAGCCTCCTCCGGAAGCTGCCGCAGACTCACCACAGCGCGATTGTTGGAGCCGTACCACTTGCCGTCGTCCGAGTAGCGGCTGCCCATAGACCAAGTCCCGGTGCGATCCTGCGCCCGCTCCCGATCCATCCGCGCCATGTCGTCGCCGGTGATGCCCTTCCGGGTCCGCCGCGGGTCCAGCCACTTGTCGCGCCCGGCCGGATCGGCATACTCCCAATCTGGACGCGTCAAGAGCATCTCGCGCCCGTTGACTTCGCCTTCCGCTTTCACGGCTTCGTATTGCTTATTGTACTTGTCGGTAACGTAGGCAACCCAGTCATTGTAGAGGTCTTCAGCTTTGACGCCGGTTACCTCTTCAACACCGTGCAGCCAGTTGAACTGCCATGCTTTGGCCTGCCGGAGGCCGAACTTCGCGTAGGTGTCGGCCCCGAAGCGCTGCCGCAGGTACAATGCGAAGCTGTAGCCTTCCTGATACCAGCGCTCACCGTCACCCCAGTCCGTCTGCTGGACCTGGGTCTGCCATTCCGTGTAGTTCAGGATACGGTCAGACAGCACCGTCGTGCGGATGTGCATGTCACGGCTGGGAGTCCACCAGTTATAGCCGGCGTTGTCCGACCAGTATTCGGCTCCGCCCTCTACCCAGAACTGAGGATCCGTCTCGCCAATCAGCAGCTCGGCGCCGGTTGCGGTATTGGAGATACCGTCCTGGTACAAGCCCCCGATCAAGGTCCCAAAGGCACCTTCAGCATGGCTGGCCTGGGCCTTCAGCGACACGACGTGGGCGTATTCATGCACCAGCACGTCGGGAAGCCAGTCCATACGACCGCGCTGCCGGTAGAAGTCCACACCGGGGTTGGCCGAGATCTCGATCCAGTCCCACTGCGGCACCGTGAAACCGGTCAGCTCGTCACCCTGATCGACGATGACGATGTGGACCTTTTCTTTGATGTAGTAGTTGAATTCCGCCGACATACGCGGATACATTTCCTCCGCAATTTTTGCCGACTTCTTGGCAGTCCACTCCGCACTTACATAGTGCGGGCTATCGGCCTTCCGGCTCTGCGGATAGTGGACCACAAAGTGCTCGGTTTCAATCGAGTACCAGTCCAGGTCCGGGTGGTTGTAGAGGAAGACGTTTTTGGCCTCAGCGGCACCGGACCAGAGGGCACTGGTCAGAGCAAGTGTGGCAACAACGGAGCGGGAACGCAGCATCTTGGCGCTCTCCATAATCAGTACCGAAGCTCGAGGGTGGCGGACCCGGTGATGCCGCGGGTGGGAGAGATCTCCTCCAACGGCCAGAAGGCGAGGTCTTCGCCGCGGATGGGGATGCTCGCCCCCAGATCCACGTCAAAACCGCGCGTGATATGGGCAACAATGCCCGGGTTCACATCCAGATACCAGCCGTTGGTGCCCAGGATGGGATCCAGGTTGGCATCGGGAATGATCCCCTTGGAAGTAGTTCCCATCGCCGCATTCAGGCGATAGCCAAAGACCCCTTCCGCGCTGATGGCCACAGGCCCCAGCTGTACCATCGGCTCCAGGTTCACCCGCACCTCGTCGCCGGGGCGGAAGCGACCAGCAAACTGGTACTCTTCCACTTCGACGGTGAACTGGGTGACCGCAGAGAAGCGGTGGATGTAGGTGGCCCCGCCGCTGATTGCCACCGGGCCAAGCTGCTGCTTGGCCTTCAGGCCGATGTAGAGGTCGGGCTGACCGGTGGACAGCACGATGGACTCCACCGTGTTGGGCCCGCCGATGTAGGAGGCGGGCGCCTCCGAACCGGAGGGAACCTTCATTTCCAGCTCGGTGACCACCGAGGTCAGCGGGGCGTCCTTCCGGAACCACTCGAAGCGGTAGCCAAAGTGCATATCGCCCAATCCGAAGTCACTGGTGTTGGTGCCCAGTTTTTCATTGGTCAATTGCACATAGTGGAAGGGGACCTGCCAGTAGAACTCTGAGCGCCGGGTGATCCCGTAGCGGATGCCAATCCGCTCGGTGGTGTACAACCAGCGTGCACCCTCAAAGTCCTGGGCTTTCCCATTCTGGTCCCAGTAGCCATTGGCAAACTTGACGTCGGCGCCGAGGCCGAATTCGAGCCAGCCACGGCCGATAATTAGCGAGCGCTCCACCTCTGAGGCGGAGAGGGGCGCACGCATGGTCTTGACTTCAAACCCCGCAGCTTCTGCGGGGGCGAAGCTGCTGATCAGTGCGGGGAGGAGCAACACCGGAAACCTCGGGGGTGGAAAAGGGGTTCCATCAGATACCGGAATGGGGCCGATGTCAAGGTGGCCCCAGGAGCCGCCTTGTTTACCCTGCCGTGCCCATACCCGCACCACTCCCACATCAATTCCCTTGGAATCGGTGGCCACCCCACCTTGGAAACGATTGCGTCCCCGGGCTTGCCGTCCTCGCTGCCGTCGTATAGGGGCGGCGCGGGCCAAGGAGCCACTGGTGATGTCCGCCTCAGGTCTGCGTGTACTCCTCCTTCTCCTCCCCCTGGCAGCATGTTTGCCCACGGCGGTGGAGGGCAATGCTCCCGATCTATCTGGTCACGCGGTGCAGCTTACACTCCTGCATACCGCAGATATCCATTCGCGTCTCTTCCCCTATAATTTTGCGCCTTCCTTCACGGATAACCAGTTGGGTCTCGAAGATGATTTTGGGCCTTATGGGGGTATCGCCCAAATCGCGACCATTCTGAAGGAGCAGCGCGCCACCGCAGGCCGGATTGTCCACGTAGATACCGGGGATTCTTTCCAGGGCGCGGTGGTATTCAACGAATTCGATGGCGAAGCCGAGTTCCGGGCCCTCTCCGAGGCGGGTCTGGACGTGGCGGTGCTCGCCAACCACGAGTTCGACAAGGGCGCCTGGAACCTGGCCCAGCAGATCGATACATGGGCCGCATTCCCGATGTTGGCGGCCAACTATGACTTCGATGATGCCGACCTTCCCTATATCTCCGAGCTGGAGCGGCTGGTTTTTCCCACCGCGACGTTTGATCTGGATGGACTGCGGGTCGGCTTCATCGGCCTGGGGAATCTCTCCTCGTTGAACTCCATCTACGATGAATCCAACTCCATGGGTATCAAGGTGATGGAGATCGGCGAGGTGATCCCACGGGAGGCCTCGCTGCTACGGGCGCAAGGTGCCGATCTGGTCGTGATCCTCTCCCACATGGGCCTGGACGACGATATCGAGATGGCTCGCCAGTTTTCTGAGATCGACCTGATTATGGGCGGCCACCACCACGTGGCCATCGATCCCCCACTTGTCGTGACCAACGAAGAAACGGGAAAGCGGGTCATTGTTTGCCACTCCGGTGCTTTCGCCAAATTTGTTGGGCGGCTGGATCTGGTGGTGCAGGATGGGCAGATCCTCTCTCACGACTACACGCTGTTCCCCGTAGACCGGACCGTTCCCGCCGACCCCGCCGTCTTCGAAATTATGCGCGAGTACCAGGAACAACTGGACTACGACTACAACCTGGATCAGGTCCTGGGCTACGCGGAGACCGCCCTCACCCGCTACGGGCTTACCGGGGGCGACTCAATGCTTGGCAACTTCACAGCCGAGGCGATGCGGGCTTATCCGGGGGTAGAGACAGAAATTTCTCTGACCAACACTCTTGGAATCCGGTCGGATATTCCCGTGGGCAACATCACACTGGATGCCCTGTACAACGCGATGCCCTTTGACAACACCATCACCACCATGTTCCTCTCCGGACGGGAGGTGCAGGAATTGTTGGACTATGTCGCCTATCGTTCCTCCGAGCGTGGCTGCAGCAGCCAGGCTCAGGTGGCGGGGATCGCATTCACCATGGACTGCCGAAACCTCGTGGCCAAGGACATCGTCATCAACGGCGTGCCACTGGACCTGGACGGCACCTACGAGCTGGCCACCAACAACTATATCGCCCACGGCGGCTCCGGCTTTGAAGTGCTGGAACGTAATACCACCCAGGTGGATACTGGTGTATCCATTCGGGATGTGGTGAAAGAGGCGATCACCCGCTACCGCAGCCTCCCACAGTCCGATGCTGGCATCTGTGTGGAAGATGGCCGCATCAACCCGGTGTTCTGATGCTCCTTCTTCTCGCATGTACCGGCGCACTCACCCCTGAGCGGGTGGAGCCCTCCTTCTTGAAGGTGGAGCTGGGTGCGGGCGTGTCCACCGGCACGCAGGAAGCTCCCCTGCCCTTCAGCGCTACGGGGACCAGCGTCGATGTGACGGTTCAAGCCCTGGATGTCAACGGACAACCTTATCCGCTGAACGGCGATCTCACCCTGAAGGTGCGGCCGGGCAAGCTGGACCAGGACCCGTTGGTTTCCGTCCAAGATGGCGTCTGGAGCGGCAGCGTTCGCATCAAAAGTGCCTTTGGACCTACACGAATCTGGCTGGCGGATGAGGGGGACGAGGATGTGACCAGTGGCCGGTCGGCCAGCCACGCGGTCGGCTTGACACCGGCGCTCTGGTTCAACCTGCCGACGTTGGCGGAGATGCAGCGGACCACCGATACCGAGACGAACAACCTCGACAAAGAGTTCGCCGAGCTCCGGGTGGCCGACCGCAAGGTGATCGTGGTGGCACGTGAGACCGCAGGCTTCTGGGCCACGGACATTGACGACGCTCCAGGTAGCTACAACAACCTGTATATCTACACCTTCGGCCGACCGGACGACACGCTTCAGCCGGGCGCTCGGCTGACCCTCCTGACCGGCAACAACCAGGAATATCTGGCGACTACCCAGCTTTCCTTCCCCACCATCACCGTAGCCGAAGGCGAGAGCTACACCGTGCCGGACCCGGTGGAGGTCACTGAGCAGGGCGGCTGCGCGCCGGAGACCATTGAGTCGCTGGAGTCAGCACGGGTCAAGGTGCAAGGCACCATTCCCGCCGACTTCACCAGCGACCCGGACCTTGCCGACAAGTACTTCAACTACGATGAGTGGCCGGTGCAGGTCGGTAGCTGCACCCTGCTGATCATCTCCAAGACCTCTGCACCTGACTTCGATCCGGTGGCCAACGCCGGAAAAGCAATCACCCTCTACGGAATGATGAAAGAGATCTATGGAGATCCCGTCGTGGTGATTGTCAATTCGGCCGACCTCTCCCTCTAGCCCGGTGACCGATGATTTTTCTGCTTGCCCTTCCTGCTTTCGCCGGAGACTTCCTCGATACCTGGGTGACCACCTCCCTGGAGGAGGACAATGTCCTCGCCGGTCCAGAGGCCTACAGTCCCTCGCCCAACTTCGTGATGCGCGGGAACAATACCTTTTTCGAGAACTACGAAAATCGCTTTACCGACGACATCTCCAGTACCCATCTGGTGGTCTACCGCCGGGACGAGGGCTTTGACCCCCGCTGGCTCACGGAAGCGGCTTTCGTACTACGTATGCAGCCCTATTTGAACCCGGACAATACTGAACCGGGGGTCAAAGTTGCCGACGATGGCAGCTACGTGCGCGTGGCCCGTAAATTCGGCGACCGCAACGACCACACCCTTTCGCTCACCGGCTACGCGGTAGACGCCAACCGCTTCCGCCTGGGCTACTCCTACGACCTGACCTGGGGCGGTCGGGACATCTACGCCTTCGACCCCTCGGCCGCGCCCGGGGCGCGCTTGCAGTACCAGAACGGACCTCACTCCGTTTTTGTTGGCGTCAAGACCGCGGTCGGTGACTATACCGATCCCACCACCGGTATCACCCGCAACCAGGCCTACTGGGCGGCCCTCGGTGGTGGCGGTGTGGAAATCGCGAAGCTTTTTCGTGTGGATGCCGGAGCTGGCTGGTTCCAACAGGGGCAACTCACAAATGTAGCGGACACTACATCAGTGCTCTACAACGCCCCCATCATCGCCACCGGGGGCTGCGCCCAGATCTCTTTCCGCACCACGGAGAAGATCGACTTCATCAGCAACAGCGAATTGAAGCTGTACCGGAACGCCCCCGAATTTGTGCGGGAGTCCTATATCTCGCATCGTAAGGTGGAGGGCTTTGGGCTGTTGATCCAGGGCGAGGTCAATGTCCTCGCGCACAACCTGATCGACCCCGAAAACATCGACTCCACGCTGGTGGAAACCGCCGTGGCGGGCGACGTGCAGGCCCTGGCCATCTTCGGCACGACCGAGATCGGTCTGGATCTGGTCTACAAAGACCTGCCCTACATCCTGTTCAATGTGCCGGGCATCACCTCGGGCTACGGGATCAGCCCGTCCATCGAGACCACCCCGCAGCAGTACATCCGCGCATCTGCCTCCCACTGGTTTGAAAAGGCACATCTGACGCCCTCTTTGGGCATGGGCTATATGATCCCGGCCACCTACAAGACCTCCACCGGTACCTTCGTGCAGTACAGTGAGCGCGACAAGTCGAATGTGCCCGACGGCTTTCCCGCGGCGGCCTTGCTTTCTGGAGTTGTCGGCCTCCAGTGGGATATCTCCAAGAGTATGGTGGGTGTGGGCGAGGTACTCTACACGCTGGACAACAACAAGTCCACCTTTGTACAGGAAGATGGGTCGGTAGGCAAAAACATTCAGGCTCCCGCAAACTGGCGGAATGAGCTGGGCTTTAACCTCATGCTGCGCGCCCGCTTTTAGGGGCCGACCTTCCAAAGCCAGGCACATTCCTGGTCCCCACAGCGCAGGCTGTCCACCAGCTCCACCGGGATCCCGATGGAGCTGGCTTCCTTTTCCAGGATCGCCGGCGACGGGTTCCAGTTGTAGATCATCGGCGCACTGGCCCGGAGCACCAGAAAATGGGCTCCCCTCGCCCGCTCCAGGATGGCCGGACCGCGCAGCCCTCCCGCCACCGCCGGCCACAGCTGGGTGATGGGCAACCCCGGAAGCAGCAACTCCAGGCTGCCATAGCTTTCGTAGTCCGCTACATAGAGTTTCTGGATCCCCGCCTTTTCCAGCATGTGCCGTAGATTTTCCTGCCCACTGTGCGTAAAGGTCGGTACCGGAATCGTCGCCAGCACCGTGTCGCTACGCCAGAGCTGGCCCGCTCCTGCGGCCATCGCCGGAAGGAGGAGGAAGATCGCGAAAAAACGCCGGG
>CAITDR010000515.1 GCA_903891165.1 uncultured Pseudomonadota bacterium | reverse complement strand
AGGCGGCGGCGCAGCAGCAGGCCGCAGGGGCGCTGTTAGGCACGATGGACTATCCCCAGGGCCAAGCCCGCCATGCGGAGCTGGGGGGCATGGTAGCGGCTGCACGGGGCGATCTGGCCACCGCCACGCAGGCCCTGGCGCGCGCCGTCTCCTATTCCGAGCAGCTCGGCCGTCCGCTGGATGCTGCCCGGGCCGCAACGGGGCTGGCGGGAGCCCTGGAAGGGAGTGCGCCGGCGGAGGCCGATCGTTGGGGAAGTAAGGCGGAAGCGCTGTTTGTTCAGGCGGGGGATCCACTCGGCGCTGCGCATGTGGCCCTGGCCCGCGGGCTGGCTCAGGCCCGCGCAAAAAAGCCGGAGGCCGCCCTGGGCTGGTTTGGAAAAGCGGCGGAAGTGGCTCGGAATGTGGGCGGAGCGCGTGGGCGGCAGGTCGAAGCTATCGCGCGGGAAGACGCAGCCCAGACGCTGGTGATGCTGGGCCAGTCCGAGGATGTGGCGCGGTTGGCCGCGGCTGCGGGCGTCACCGATCTGTTGGAGCGCCAGCGTGATCTGGCGACGGCATTTTCCGCCTATGAAGAGGGGCTTGCTGCGTATCAGGGTCGGGAATGGCCGCGTGCACGTGAGCGCTTTCTGGCGTCGCGACAGCTTTTTGAAAGGGTACAGGAGAGCCAGTACGCGATGCGGGCGCGTACGGCGGCCGCCTGGGCCACCTACAACGAGACGGTGCTTTTACCGCCTGCAAGCTCCTATTCAGCCTGGGCAGCGCTGGTAGAGGAGACCGTGAAGTTGGATGCACCCGAGCTGTACGCCCGCAGCTATGGTGCGGCTACGATGTCCGCAGTGGCTTCCGGGAAAACCGGCCTTGGAGACCGTTTTCGCGAGTGTATCCGCATAAGTGAGGGACAGGGCTTGGACGAGGTGGCCGCACGCTGCCACGGTGCCCTGGCCGAGGCAGAGGGTGATCTGAAGGAGCGTGCCCGCCATGCACGGATCGCCTTTGCCCAGAATCCATCGGAAGCGGTGGGTGTATATTCTCTCTATTGTGTGGCGGTAGATGCCTACAATGCTGGAAATAATGATCTTGCACGGGAGCTGGCCCAGCTCGCACGTCCGAAGGCCAGCTCGCTGGCCAAGCCACTGGATGACCTGATTGCGGGGACCCAATAGAACATGCGGATTCGGAAGCTGGCAAAAGAGTTGGGGGTGAATGAGGAAGTGCTGTTGGGTCTGGCCTTGGAGCTGGGCCTGGGGCGCTATGCAGACGCTGAGCAACAATTGGGGAAGGAGGCGGAGGAACGCCTTCGAATCGCCGTGCGCCATCGCCCACCGGAGATGCGCCACGCGGTGCGTACACCGAATTTTCTGAACCGGCCACCGGTTCGTCCCTATCTTCCTGGAGAAGAACCGCTCTGGGACGGGGTCATGAAGGGCGTCGCGCCGCTTGCTCCCAAGGCGCCGACCACCACCACCAAGGGGACCGGCAAGGCGCCGCCTCCGGCGCGCATCGCTGCACCGGCGCCTCCCCCCGCGAAGGTGCATGCAAAAACTGTGCCGACTTCAGGAATTGTCGCCGCCACTCCGGCTCCTGCTCCCGCAAAATCCGCTTCTGTGGCGGCGATTGCCCTTAAGAGTATGGAGGCTCAGGAGCTGGAGACCACACGCGCGTCCCTGGAAAAGGCGGTGACCGAAGGTGCTCAACTACGGACGGAGTTGGCGGCGCTGCAGCAGCGGCTGGCCCAGCTCACCGACCAGAACCTGCTGTTTGCCGGACGCATGGCAAAGGCCATGGAGGAGCAGGAACAGGCGGAGAGAAGCCTGGAATCCGCACGTTCGGAGGCGGCGACGCTGCGCGAGCGGACCAGCAGCCTGGAGCAGAACCTGGGCGAGCTGGAAGGGCGCCCCGGGCCCTTGGCACTGCGGAAGGCACTGGAAAAGCGGGGGATCATGGGGGAGGATGAGGGGATCATGGTGCTGACGGCACTGTTGCAGGCGCAGCAGGGTCGTACCTTGATGTCGCTGCTCTCCACCGAAGATCCCGAGGGATTCCGGGAGTTCCTCCATGAAAAGCTGCTGCTGGTCGCCGAGGGGGACGAGGTGCCCCCCGGTGTGGTGCCCTTCCGGGTACCGCAGGAGCGCTCCGAGTCCGATCCACCCAGCGCGGTGCGGGATGCGTTGCGACGCTTTTCGACGGCATGCCTGGTGCATAACCTTCGATCCATCGTCATTGTGGGTGGTACTCCCGCCTACCATCGCGTGCTGCGCGAAGGCCTGGATGGCCGCCTGAAGCTGCGGCTGGTGCCCGGGGACCGACGGGGGCGACTCGCGGAATATCCGGCGGCGGAAGTGGTGATCCTCTGGGCGTCCACCATCCTGGATCATCGGGTTTCCGCGCACTATCCCGCTGGTTGGGTGATTCCGCACCGGGGCATCGCACGGATGTTGGCGGCGGCCACCGAGCGGATCGAAGGCCGGAGTAGTTGACGGCGACAAAGCGCCGCACCACATTGAGGCGGCAGGGGAGTCCGGATGGCGGTTTGGAGAGAGCGTCTACGCGGGCTGGCCTATGACCTGGGGCCCGGTCGTTGGTATCGATCCGCGTGGCGGTTTATGGTGGCCGATGTGGATCTGCGTGAAGGGGCATGGCTGGATGTCGGCTGCGGCCCGGGGATCCTTTGTGTCTTGGCGGCGTCGGGGAACCCGGCCTTGGATGTGGTGGGGATCGATGTTTCACCCGGCATGCTGGCCCGCGCGCGGCTGCACAAGGGGGGGGCGCTCAACATTACGCTGCGCCAAATGGATGCCAGCCATATTGTGTATCCCGATGGCACCTTTCATGTGGCCACCGCGATCCAGTCGGCGCATCATTGGCAGGATCCCGCCGCCATCCTCCGGGAAGTGTACCGGGTTCTGGTCCCCGGCGGCCGCTTTTACATCTACGAAGCCGACCCCGACGCCGAGGTACCCGAAGGCTGGATCGATCGGCAAGCGGGCTGGCCTCCGGAGGTGCTCCTGCGCCGCCGCTGGCGACGTTTTGGTATGGATCAGGCCCGCTGGGATGGACTGAAAAAGCAGGTAGAAGAATCCCCTTTTGGTACCGACGTTGTGGACGAACGGCACGGCTTCTACCGGCGGCTGGTCTGTACGCGCTGATGTTTGGCTGCACCGCTCCCCTGGTTCCGGGGGAGCTGGTGATTGGTGAAGATATACCTGCCGAGTTTCGCTATGGCTCGGAGGGCGCACAGCTTGGCTACCAGCTCGCACTGGGGTCCCCCGGGCTCTTGGCCAGTGCCACGGGGGAGGGGCAGGTCTATTGGGAGGATCAGGCTGTGGGTGGCCCCACCAAGTGGCTGGGCTGGTGGGGAGAACATCGGGTGCAGGCGAATCCTTCCGAGGTCTGGGTGGATGGCGAAGTGTTTGCCACTCCCGACGAATTGCAGTCTTTTGCCGCGGGGGACGGGGGCATCTTCGGTGCCACGCGGCAGCGGCTTTTTCGATTGGATCAAGGCTGGTCTTTGCCGGTGGCCGGCGTGCGTCGGCTGGCGCTCGGGAGCGAGCGGCTCCTCGCCGTGGTCTGTACGCCTGATTGTGTAGGAAAAGCCTGGACCTTTTCGGGGGAGGCCCTGGGAGAGGTGGTGGAGGCCGGGGAAGGGGGGGACATTGGCGAGTGGGAGGGTGTCGCCTGGGCGGGGGCACCCGCTTGGAAGGAGAGTGCGGCCGCAGGAAAAATATGCTCAGAACAGGGGATTTGTGTAGAAGGGACGCTGGGAGACCACCTGGGCGCGGCCATTGCGGGCGGCTACAGCCTGGGCATGTACAACAAGGAGATCACTCCACCTCGGCAGAGGATTGTTTCGCTTGATGGCGGCACAGTCCTGAGTCTGGAGCAAGGCTCCGAGCTACAGCACGTCGATCTTGTGGGCGACGGCACCACCCTGGTGGTTGGGGTGCCGTTCATGCCTCACGCCGGAAGTGCGACGGGTGCGATCGTTCGGATTCCTTTGTAGTCTGGGCTACGAATTCCTCCGATGGAAGAAAACGTAGCGTAGACTACAGAGAGGCCAGGACCTCGGCCGCGTGCCCCTCTGCCTTGACCGGGTCCCAGATCCTGGCGATCTTGCCTTGCTCGTCAATCAAAAAACTCACACGGGCAATGCCCATATATTCACGACCGTACAGCTTCTTCTGTCGCCAGGCCCCATAGGCCTCGCAGATACCTACGGTGTCGGAGACCAAAGAAAAGGGAAGGCATTCCTTAGTCTTGAAGGATTGGTGCTTCTTGGAAGTGTCCTTGCTGACCCCGAGAACGACCACTCCCTTGGCGGCCAAGGCCGCGTGGTGATCGCGGAAGCCGCGGGCCTCCAGCGTACAGCCGGGGGTGGAGTCCTTGGGGTAGAAGTACAAGAGCACCTTCTGCCCCCGTAGAGAGGAGAGGGTAATGCTGCCTTCTTCCAGAGGTGCGGTGAAGTCGGGGGCGGGTTCTCCCACTGCGGGCATCGGTCAATCCTTGGTTCAGGGTTTGAAAAAAACCAGTTGTTGGCTGCTGGCAACCAGGATTCGCCCGTCGGGAAGAGGAATCCATCGCCGCCAAGTGCCGGGAAGCTCTACCGCAACGCTGTGGTCCTGGAGATCCACCGCGTAGATCCTGCTCATGGCCGGACGCTGCTGGCTGCGAAGGGCTTCGTCTCCTGCCGGATCGGCCACCGCGGACGGGTCCGGCTCCGGCCAGTCCCAGCTCTCCGGTCCCCGCACCGAGGCATCCCCGGATGCAACCAATAGAAAGCGGCCGCCCGGCTCGACAAAAAGCCCCTGTACTCCCCCGTCCAAGGGCAGAACCCAGCGTCGATCCAGGCTGACCGGGTCCAGCGCGATCAGCAGCGGCGAAGGCCAGGCCGTCAGGTAGACCTCCACCCCGGTGGGGTGCAGGGCCAGCGTGGCAGGAAAGACGGTACCGGTGGCGCCTAACATCAGCTTGATAAAGGCGGGGTTCTCGCCGGTACGCCGAAGTTGGGCCGTTCCATCCAGGCCGGGCAGCAGCTGCAGCTCTGAGGCGCCGGGGAGCACCACACGTCGGTCAAAACCAGCACGCCAGCCCTGGGCAATCGCGTGGTTCCAGGCGGAGGTCCAACGTGTTCGTGCCTCTGCTTCCTCTCCCTCCTTTCCCTTTTCCACCGCGGACGTCGGCTCCGGCACCGGCGTTCCCAGCGCCAGCGGCTCCAGGCTGAGCGGGAAGCTGCAGCGTCCGGGCAGCTCGGCTCCACATGGGCCAGCGAGGCTCCAGCCCGAATTGTCGTGGCGAAGGCGGTCGAAAGGCCCGGAGGCGGGCAGCTCCACGGCCTCCAGGGAGGGCAGTTGCACCAGCGCATTTCCGCGGAGGGCCAGGCAGCGGCCACCATCGCAAGCCACATCCACCAGACCGGGGAGGGGAAGGCGCCAAAGATCGTTGGAAGAATCAGATGATTGTGCCGTGGGAGCAGGCCCCTTGGGGCAGGCGGTCAAGAGCAGGAGCAGCAACCACATCCTCCGTGGTTAACCGGTGGAGGGGAATTGCGGTCCAGGTTGCCAGATGCTGAGAGATTCAATACTTTCCGACGTGGACAGGTTTTTTTTGTGGGGGGAAACATGGAACGTGAACGACCGGGGCGGGACCGTGGCGCCGACAAAGCGGGTGATCGTCGCAACCGCGAAGCCGCTCAGGCGGAAGCGGAGCTGCTGAAAAAGACCAACGCCCTGATGACATCTTCAGGTCTGCCGCAGCCACTTGCAAAAATGGTCGCTGCCGGGCAATTGGACCTGAACGAAGCCATCAAAAGGCTCGCCTTCCAGGACGAAGTGAACGGCCTTATCCAGCGCCACAACTTCAACCGTGCCCTGGCCACCCAGATCGCCTTGGGACAGGTGAGCAAGGACTCCATGCTGGCCCGGCGCCGCGTGGAGGAGCACCTCCTTGGGTCCCGAAATCGCTCGATTCTGGACGAAGCCAAGGCAGATGGCCGTGAATTGAGCGTGGGTCTGCACGGGCATCGCAACCTGCGGGTGCGCGTGTTGGCCGTCGATCGCTACGAGGTGGACATCCGCGACCTGGAGACAAACCAGGAGAGCAAGGTACATAAACTCCAGTTCAAGTTCGCCTTTGCCTCTGCCGACTTCAAAAAAGTGCGGAAGGCGTTGAGCTGGGACAAGGTGAGAAAGGAGCGGCAGGTAGAGCCGGTGCTGCGTCCCCAAGACCGCTACGCATGCTCGGATCGTCGCCTGGGATTGGCGATGGACAAGAAGGGTGAAGTGACGATCACCACGCTGGAAGGCGAGATCTTCAGTGGGCAGGTTGCCTGGGTCAGCCGCTTTGAGGCGGGTCTGCGCACCCGGCAGGGGGTGGAGGTGGTGATCTTCCGCCATGCCCTCGACGACTTCCGGGGCGACTGAGGCCGGGTTCCAGGATAGAAGCCCGGCGGTCGCGGAGGACCTGTGGGGATACTCAGTGGTGGGCTCAGTGTACGGCGCTATCGGGTAGAAGGGCAGCTGCCCGAGGCTCGGGAGGCGCTGATTACCGCCTTGAACGGAAATGCTTTCCGGGAGCCTCTGTCTCCCGTACATAAAGAAGAGGTGATGGGGTGGACACAGGTCCACAACCTGCTGGACACCTCTTTTGACGACATCAACCTCTGGCTGTACAACCACTACGCCATTTTTGCCTTGCGGATCGACAAGAAGACGCTCCCCGCAAAACTTTTTAAGGCGCATTTACAAAAACGCCAGCAGGCCTGGTGCAAGGAAAGTGGGCGAGAGCGGGTGCCTGCCAAGGTGAAGGAGGAGCTGAAGGAGCTGCTGGAGATGGAAATGCTTCGGCAGACCCTGCCCAAAGTGGCGGTGCATGAGCTGGTCTGGAACCTTCAGGAGGGCTGGCTTGCTGTACACTCCCAGTCGGACGCCGTGAACGACAAGCTGAGAAAGCACTTTCATCGAAGCTTTTCTATGGTGCTCCAGCCGGTGACTCCGCTGGAGTGGACCGCTGATCTGCCTGAGGTGGCCGATCGCCTGTTGTCGATGGGCACCACTGAGCTGGGAGATGGCCAATGAACGAAGAAAAAGACGAACTGCTCCCTGGGCATATTGCCAGCGACTTCTATTTGTGGCTGTGGTACCGCTCCGAGACCGGCGGGGGGCACTTGGACCTGGGCGAGGGGGAGGAAGTGGACTTCTGGGTGGATGATCGGATCTCTTTCCGGACGCCCGGTGAGCAGAAGGTCAGTGCGGTCATGACCGGGGAGCACCCCGGAGGTTCTCCCGAAGCGCGCGCCGCCCTGGCCGGTGGAAAGGTGCTGCGCGATGTGCGGCTGGCCCTGAAGCGCGAAGATCGGGAGTACATGGTCACGTTGAAGGGACCCCTGATTGAGGTGAGCGGGGCCAAGTTGCCCGGCCTGGTCAAGACGGGCGATACCGCGGAGATCCTGTTCGAGCGGATGTTTCTCTACGAAGAGCTGGGCTTGATGCTGCGGGGGCTCTTCCGACGCTTTGCGCAATTGCGGACCTCGGACCAGTGGGAACGGGGGGTAATGCCCCAGCTTACTGCCTGGGCACACGGTCAGGCTGAAGCAGAGCCGCCTCAAGATGCTTGACGGTCCCTGCTTGGTCCGTTAGATTCGGGAAACTCGCAAATCCTATTGCAGCTATGAAAAGCGGATGGGGTTGCAGTACCGGCGCACGGTTAGCTCAGTTGGATAGAGCGTCGGCCTCCGGAGCCGAAGGTCACAGGTTCGAATCCTGTACCGTGCATTTGTTCCTTTTTTTATGCGCTGGGGTTGCGCGCCCCGAAGGGTTGCCGTGGGGATCGCATGACGCGAGCAGCACACAAATCCCTTCGAAAAGCTGAGGCTACGGTGCTTGCCCAACCTGAGGTGGGCGGGGTACGTTCTCGGATGGCGGAGAGGCACATCAGCGAGCCTGTAGAAATGGTCGAAGGATTCGACTGTAAGGGAGCGATTCTATGAAGCTCCGCTTCTGGGGCGTTCGGGGCTCCATTCCGGTTCCCGGAGTGGGTACGTCGCGCTATGGGGGAAATACGTCCTGCGTCGAGGTGCAGGCGGACGGGGAGGCGCCTCTGGTGCTGGACTGTGGGACGGGCGCGCGTACGCTCGGGCGGGTGTTGTTGAGCCGGCCGGAGCGGAAACTGCACCTGTTGTTCACCCACTTCCACATGGATCACCTCTTCGGTTTTCCCTTCTTTGCCCCTATCTTTACGCCCACGTTTGAGGTGACCGTCACCGCGCCCACCTTCTCTCCCGACACCACCCGGGACCGGATCGCGCGCTACCTCAACGGCATCTTCCACCCGCTGCGTGTGTACGAAGTTCCTGGACAATTGAGCTTTGACGCCGTTCGTCCGGGTGCTACGCTGGAGCGCGGCCCCTACACGATCCGCGCGGTGGCCTTGAACCATCCCGGCGGGGCCTGCGGCTATCGTATTGACTACAAGGGATCTTCAGCGGTGTATATCACCGACACCGCGCCACTTTCTCGGCCGGGAGAGGGCGTTTCCGGCGGTCTTCCCCCCAACGGGCGGGAGCAGGTGCTGCTGAGCCTGATGGAAGGCGCGCAGGCCGTCGTGTTTGATACCATGTTTACCCACGATGAGTATCTTGAAAAGATGACGTGGGGACATGCCTA
The DNA here is from genome assembly GCA_903891165.1 of uncultured Pseudomonadota bacterium. Classification (GTDB taxonomy): domain Bacteria; phylum Myxococcota_A; class UBA796; order UBA796; family SXON01; genus CAITDR01. The sequence continues at coordinate 12,043 of CAITDR010000515.1, read as the reverse complement.
TCCTGAGTACGCAGTAGACCTTTGCCGTCTGGCGGGTGTGCGTACGCTCTATCTTTTCCACCATGCCCCCGACGCAAGTGACGATGATTTGGACGCCCTTGCGGAGCGCTGGGCGGGGCATACCGGGCCACAGGTGCTGCTGGCAAGGGAGGGCTTGGAGGTGGACCTCGAGGGGTAGGTTGGAGTATTGACGTCTCCTCTTTGAGTGCGTTTGTGGCGGGAGCCACGATCCTTCTGGGGGGAGGCTGGGCGCTCTGGCTTCGTGCATGGCTACGCCGTGTGGAGCTGGTGGCGCTGGCGCAGCCGTGGGTGGACGAGCTGGGCTTTTCCTGGTTGGAAGAGGGCTGGAAGGCTGAGGTGCAGGCCGAAGGGTCGCTGGACGGGCAACCGCTGCGCCTTCGCTGGCGGGCCGGGCTCTTCCGCTACCGGGTGGATGTACTTCAGAATGGGAAGTGGCAGGAGATCCCCTGGGAAGGCGGGCTTCTTGCGTTGCGGGCGAGTACGGCGGGACGGGTGGGATGAAGATCAGAAAGCTGGAGATGCAGGGTTTTAAGTCCTTCGCCGACCGGACTATCTTCCACTTCGGTGCGGGGATTTCCGGCATTGTCGGCCCCAATGGCTGCGGTAAGTCCAATGTGGTGGACGGCCTGAAGTGGTGTATCGGCGAGCAGTCGGCCCGCAGCCTGCGCGGCGACTCCATGAGCGACGTGATTTTTGCGGGCTCGGCGGCGCGTGCGGCCGTGAACCTCGCCGAAGTCTCGCTGACCCTGGTGGCGGGAGATACCGCTTTTCCGGGGATCTGGGAGCGTTTTGCCGAGCTGGAGATCACCCGGCGCCTTTTTCGCGATGGCCACTCGGAGTACCTCGTCAACCAGGAGCGTGTCCGACTCCGCGATATCCAGGACATCTTTCTCGACACGGGCGTCGGGAACCAGATGTATTCGTTCATCGAGCAGGGCCGGATCGGTCAGATTGTCCATGCCCGCCCGGAGCAGCGTCGGCAGCTGATTGAGGAGGCAGCAGGGATTACCCGCTTCAAAGCCCGTCGTGAGGAGACACAGGAGCGCTTGGCCGCTACCCGCGGCTCGCTGGAAAAAGTGGCCGAGCGTGCCGATGATTTGTCGCGCCAGGTGAAGACGGCCGAGCGTCAGGTGCAGCGGGTGTTGCGCTGGCGGGCCCTCTCTGCGCGGCAGCGTCAGCTGGAAATTGCTGTAGCCTTGGGACGTTTTTCGGAGTTGATTGGTCGTAGAAGGGAGCTTTCTTCCTCCACCCGCAAAGCTCAGGACGCTCTTGCCGAGGCCAACCGGGCCGTGGAGAGAAACGAACAGCAACTGGCCGAGCGTCGCAGCAGTCTGGAAAAATCCGAAGAAGCGGCGAACCAGGCGCGAGATCGTCTTGGAGAGCTGGAGGCGCAACGCCGGGTGGAGGAGAGTGCCTGGGCTTTTCAGAGCCGGGAAGAGCAGGGGAGCCGAGCCCGATTAGAGCGGTTGAACCTGGATCAAGAGGAGCTGCGTCGGGAGCGCGACCGGGCGACTGCCGAGCTGGAGGGTCATACGGCCGCGCGGACCGAGGTGGAAAAGCTTCTGGCCTCCTCCCGCCAGTCTCTGGACCAGGCAAATGCCGATGCCGTCCGGTTGATGGAGGAGGTACGTCGGGCGAGGGAGCAGCGGGATCAGGCGAACCGCCAGGCGCAGGAGGGCTTTGAAGTCGCGACCCGCGCCCAGGCTGCCCGCTCCGCCATGGACAGCCGCCGCCAGGATCTCGCCCAGCGTATCCAGCGCGCTGAGCAGCAACAGAGCGCCGCCACCCAGCATGCCACCTGGATCGAGGAGGAGGTGCAGCGCCAGGCCGCCGCCGTCAAAACTGCTGAGGCGGAGCTTCAAAAGGCGCGGGTAGAGGCGGATCAGGCCCGCGCCGCCATCGCCAAAGCCGAGGCCGAAGTCCAGCAGCTGGTCAAGGACCAGCGCACGGCTGATCAGGCGCTCACCGATGCCACCCGCGAACGGGAGCGCGTTCGTACGCGTCACGACACCCTCGACGACCTCCAGCGTCGGAACACCGATGCACCCGACGGGGTGCGTGCCGCCCTGAATGTGGCGGGTACCATGGGTCTTCTCGCGCAGCACCTGGATGTGCCCGAGTCCCTGGAAACCGTGCTCGCCCGCGCCCTGGATGGCATGTTGGAGCTGGTGCTGGTGCCCGATGCGGCGGTGGCATTGAAGGCCGCGGGAAGCACCCGTGGCTCACGACTGCGGATGATGGTGGTGCCCAAAGAAGCCGGGCCACCCGAAGGTCTGGCCTCGGGCATCGGCGGGGATCGTGTAGGCCAGACTACACTTTCGGCGCTTTTACCGGATGCCCGGGTGGTGCCGACCCTCAAAGATGCGCTGGAACAGTGGGCGCCGGGTCGCACCGTGGTCTGTCAGGACGGTGCACTGCTGCGTGCCGACGGCGTGATGGTGCTGGGCAGCACCGAGGGGGGCGCTGGTGCTGCTGCCTTACGACGTCGCCGGGAGCTGGCGGAGCTGAAAGAGAGCCTCGCGGCTGCAGATGCGCTGGCTCTTGCCTGTCGCACCAGCGTGGATCGAGCGGTGGAGCGGGTGCGCGGGGCCGAGCAGGCCATCGTCCTGGCCCGCCAGAGTGTAAGCCAGGCTACAGGCGAGCAGCGGGCGCGGGACGCGGCGCTGACCGAGGCGCGCCATCGCCAGCGGGAGCAGGAGGGCGAAAAAGTGCGGGGGCAGCGCACTTTGGAGGCTCTGGCGATCGAGCTGAAAAATCTGCGCGCCTCTAAAGATGCGCTGGAAAAGGAAGAAGGACGCCTGGATCAGCAGCTGGTGGAGGGCGAGCAGCGCCGCAAAGACGGCGAGGCAAAAAAGGCCGAAGCACAGGCACTTCTGGAACGTATCGAGCCCGAGTATGGCGCCGTAGGTGCGACCGCCCAACGCCTACGAGCCGAGGTCAGCCACGCGCAAAAGGAGCTGGGAACCTGGCAGGCCGCCGAACGTTCGGCGAAGGATCGGATGGAGCGCGCCGCGGGCCGGTCCACCCAGGTCGCTCAGGAGCGCACTGAGCTGGAGGCGCGCCTGGTGGAGCTGGCCGTGGAGGCCGAGGCGACACGGGTAAAGCTCCAGGAATTGGGGCAGCTTCAGGGAGAGGTCCGCGAGGAGTTGGATCAGCGGAAGGAGGCGCTGAAGGAGGAGCGGGAGACGGTGCGCCTGGGAGAAGCGGCGCTGCGGGCTGCCCGCGATCGCCGGGATCAGGCCAAGGAGCAGGCCGTGGAGTTGGAGGCCCTTCTGGGCGCCGTGAAGGGCGAGATCGAGCGGGTGGTGCAGGAACTTCAGGAGCGGCAGGGTGTGGGCCTGGCGGCGCTTTTGGACCGCCTGGAACGCGACGGTCAGGTGCTGCTACCCGGCTATGAACCCACCGACATTCCGGGGAACCTGACGGTGGAGCCGGTACCGGTGCTGCGTCTGGACCGCAATTCTCTGGGGACGGCGCGTGCGGCCGAGCTGGCCGAGGTGCGCGAAGCCATCAGTCGTGCCGGAGGCGTAAACCTGGGTGCGGAAGAGGAATACCGCGCGCTCCTGGAGCAGTGGACAGAGATCGAGAAACAACGCCAGGATCTGCTGGAAGCGATGGACATCATCGAGAAGGCGCTGGCCAAGATCAACCGCACCTGTCGGGAGCGCTTCCAGGAGGCTTTTGAGCAGGTCAATACCCGCTTTGGCCAGACCTATCCGCGTCTGGTGGGCGGCGGTTTTGCGCGGCTGGAGCTGGTGGACGACGAAGACCTGCTCTCCTGTGGCATCGAGATTGTGGTGCAACCTCCGGGGAAGAAGGTGCAGAACCTCGCGCTGCTCTCCGGTGGGGAGAAGGCGATGGCCGCCATCGCGCTGATCTTCGCCCTCTTTCAGGTAAAGCCCTCGCCCTTCTGTGTGCTGGACGAGGTGGACGCACCCCTGGACGAGGCAAACGGTGCGCGCTTCAACGATATGCTCAAGGAGATGAGCGACTTCTCCCAATTCATCGTCGTTACGCACAACAAGAAGACGATGGAGGGAGCCAGCACCCTCTACGGGGTGACCATGCCCGAGCCGGGCACCTCCCGGCTGGTCAGTGTCCGGCTGGACTGAGCCGTCTCAGATGGCGGCGCCGGACAGCTTGATCGTGTAGGGTGTAATCGGATCGTTGGAGCTGATCTCCAGGATGTTCATGCCGATGGAGGACTGCTCCACATCCAGGCAGCTGCCGGTCACCCGCCAGGTCACGTCAAAGGAGGACTGCCCGCCCGGCTGGATGGTGGAGGCGCGGAAGCCGGTCACCGAAAAGGTGCCGCAGCTCGCCAGGAAGTCGTTGCTCACATTGGCTGAGCTGACCTGCAGGGGCTGGTCCCCGTCGTTGTACATGGTGACGGTGCTGGTGGAGGACATCCCAAAAACCGTGACCAGGGCAAAGTCCAGCGCATAGGGGTCGCTGCCGCCGGTATCCACCGAAAGCAGGGGCTGGCAGATGTCACAGGCGTCTAGACCAGAGCCGGAGACGGTCACCTTCAGGGAACCCTGGTCGGGATCGTCAGAGACAAAGGTCACATCTCCCGACGCGCGACTGGTGGAGGTGGGCCCAAAGTTCACGGTGAGGACTTTGTTTTTTCCCGGCCCGATCAGCTGCGGCGTCACCAGACTTCCGCCGCCGTTGGAGAAGACGTTGTTGCTGAAGCGCACCTCAGAGACCATCAGGTCGGCGGTCCCGGTATTCTCCACCAGGATGGTCTGGCCGGCGCTGCTGCCAATGTCCACCGTTCCAAAGTCGATGGTGGTCGGATTGACAGAGATATTCGGTCCATCGGTGGAGGCTTCCGCAGAGCCGCTCAGCGGCACGTCCACGTTTCCGTAGTCCCCGCCTGTGAGCTTGAGTTTTCCGGTGTATGACCCGGCGGCGTCTGGGGCAAAATCCACGTTCACCACCAGCTCGCCATCCAGGTCGGTGGAGCTGGTGCTGGTAGAGAATGCGCTGTCACCCCGGACGGTAATCTCCAGCGGAAAGGGCTCGGAACCGGTGTTTTTCACCAGCACATTCATGCCCTGGGTGCTGCCGATGCCCACCACGCCGAAATCCAGGGAGGCGGGCTCCGCAGACAAAGAGCCATCCACGGCTCCGCCACTCTCCCCAGAGTCAACGGTGACCGCGGAATCATCAAACTTCCCATCGGGAAGGGTCTGAATTCCGGTACATGCGCCGAGCAGGAAGAAGGTGATCATACAACGCTCCAGGGTTGCCCACCCGCCATCATAGCGCATAAGGCGGCGGGAAGTAAAGCCCGAAGGTCGCTCAGTCCTCGCGGGTTTGCTTCTTCTGTTTCTTCCCAAAGGTGTACTTGAGGAAGCCCGAGGCGTCCCAGCCCATCCCGTGGTTCACATTGAAGAAAAAGTTCGCGTCTGCACCCACGGAAAAGTGGGCCAGCTTGGTATAGTATTCGAAGGTGGGGCCACCGAGTACGGCCGGGTGGATGGCGTTGTGGTAGCCAAAATCATTGCCACCGTACTCCGGGATCACTTCGGTCTCCCAGGCGGTACGCTCCACCAAGAGCGGGCTATAGAGCACTCCGCCACCCAGGCGAAGGCCGATTCCAAAGCGCCGAACCGGATAGAAGGACACTTCGTACAGGGCGGCGATGGTGTAGGTGCGGAGGTCACCCTGGGTGCAGGGGGCAGGCCCCTGACCCAGCGGCGCGCAGCCCGCCGAGGCCTGGGTATAGAAGTCAGCTCCCCCGTTGATACCCTGGGAGAGCATGAGCTCCCAGGACATGGACAGCTTCTCCTGGTCCACAAAGTCCTGACCCACCGCCAAGTTGACCTGGATGCCAGCGTTAGTGACGGCCCCGAAGGTGCCTACGTAGCCGAGCCCGCCGATATTGGCCTTGCCGAACACACCGCGTTGGATTTCGCGAACCGTTCCCTCGTTCATGGCCGAGCGGCGACGGCTGGTAGGCTGACCACCCTCTTCATCCTCCAGGTAGCCTCCGTCGTCTTGGGCGAAGGCGGGCGTGATGGTGAGGGGGCTCAGCGGCAGGAGCAGAGACAGCAACATCTGGATCCTCAGAGGGCGTACCCATTTAGCACAGCTTGAGCGATTGGGGAAGTAGAGAAGCGGAGGTCAGACGATTCTTCCACATCTCTCTTCCCTTTGCTCAGTGCGGTGAGAGAAGCGGATCGATCACCCGCTCCGCTCCGGCCGCGCACTAGCCCGCGCTGAACAGGAAGGGATAGTTGACCACCACTATCCCGTTCTGGGGTTTGGGAAAGGAGAGGCGGAGAATCCGTCCGCTCAGGCAGCTCTCCACCGCGGGGCTACCCAGGTTGGAAGTGGCGGTCTGGGCACTGGTGACGCTCCCATCTTCGCCAATCACAAAGCGCATTTTCACCTTTCCGGCAAGCTCAGGCTGACGCGACAGCTCGCGCTGGTAGCAGTAGCGGAAGACGGCTGCATTTCGCTTCATCACCGCGTCGATGAGCGAAGGATCGATACGACCCAGGATGATAGCATCTTTGCCCATTTCCGTTGTTCCTCCCTCCCCTCTGGGCCCCATATCCGCCCGTCCGTCCGGCCCGCCGTGGGGACGCCCGACTACCGAGCCGACGCCGTCTACTCCGGGCCCCTTTCCGAAGGGGTTGCCCCGTCCGGCCAGGCTGGGTGCCCCCCGATTGGTCCCTTTGGAGCCGATCAAGCCGGTGATCCCCTGCATCAGCTGGGCGCTGAGGTTGGAATTGGAGATCTGATCGGAGAGGCCGTGGTCCATGTCCAGAGCGGCGAAAATGCCGGCATCCTTGGCTTCTTTGGGGCCGGAGCTGCGGCTTTTTCGGTCGGAGGCGGCCGCACCCGGTCCGCTGCTGTGGTCAGATTTTTCTTGAATTTTTTCGGGGAGGGGAGCCTGGACTGGCTGAAGATAGAGGGTGGTGGGCAGCTGCTCCTCCTCCTGCTCGGCCAGCTGGGGAGGCGGAAGCTGGCGCAAGCCACTCCCCAACATGCCCGTCAGGAAGAGGAAAAAGGCGACCATCGCGGGCATGGTGGCGTCCATGCGGGGGGGCGCGAGGCGGATACGCGGGCTCCGCGGCACCTTGCGCAAAATCAGGATCGGACCGCCGATATCCACAGCAACCAGGCCGCGATCCGGCAGCGCCAGCTCTACCAGCCCTTCGTTGTTTGGGTGGGTGGGAAGTGGGCGTCTTTCGCCTTCTACCTGCAGAAAGCCCCTCCAGTGAGGCGAGAGGCGGGCGGTCCAACCGTTTCCGGTAGCCTGCAGGAGCACCTGGCCGGGGCAGGGGAGCAGGCTGTCGGGCAGGGGCAGGGCGCAGCCCCAGCCTTCTTCCGCCTGGAGGAGTCCGGGGATGAGGAGTGCGGCATGCCGGGCAGCTGCGGGAATCTTCCCGAGCGTAAAGCCTGCCATTCTTAAAAACCAGGCGGTGTCACTGCCGGCGTCCACACTTTGGCCAGGTGCAAAGTGGTGCAGGTCCAGGTGCTCGCCGCACAGGATCTGTACCTCCAGGATCTCCGCGGGGCCCAGGGCGGTGGGGTCGGACCCCTCTTGGAGGGTCCAGTCCAGAAGGGCGACGGGGTACAGTGCTTCTCCGACGTGGTCCTCTTCTTCTCGGCTTGGTTGCGACATTTTGCCTCCTTTCGCCACAAGTGTGGCTCAGCTGCACAACGGGAGGGCAGGGGAGGACTTTCACAACGGCTGGTCAAGGGACTGTGGAGAAAGGAATGAGAAGAAGCTAAAAAGATGTGGACAAAAAAGAAAAGGCCCGCCAGAGGCGGGCCTGCCTTCCTTCGCTGCGACTCAGCCGGGAGAGAAGATGAAGGGGTAGGAGACGATGACCACGCCGCCGCCCTTAGGCTGGGGGAACTGGAAGCGCGCGAAACGACCGTTGATGCAGGATTCTACAGCAGGGTTGTTCATCGTGGTGGCCTTGGTGGTGGCCTGGGACACGGTGCCGTCCGCCGCGATCACGAACTTGACGGTGATCTTTCCACCGAGGGAAGGATTCTTGGTCAGCTCGCGCTGGTAGCAGTAGCGGATCGCGGCCATGTTGCGCTTGATGACCGCGTCGATCAGAGACTTGTCCAGAGCGCCGAGCACGATGGGATCGCCACCCACACCGGCGATGGCGCCTTCGCCACGATCCCCGAAGTTACCGCCGCCGGAGCCGTAGCCGGAAGCGCCTGAACCGCGACCGCGGGTTCCCATGCCGCCCAGACCGTCGGCAGAGCCGCCGCCGCCCAGACCGCCGCCACGTCCACCCAGACCGCCAGAGCCCATCTGGGTGCCCTTGGCGCCGATCAGACCGCCGATACCGTTGTTCATGGCGCCGGAAAGACCGGTGTTGGAAAGGCTGCTGTCCAGAGAGGAGTCGTCGCGAAGAGCCCCGAGGAGGCCGGCGTTCTCCGCCACCTCACGGTCCATCTTCATCTTCTCGACCTTCTCGCCCTTGGCCTTGTCCATCTTGGCATCTTTCTTGCCAACTTTGCCTTCTTCTTTCTTGGCCTTGGCGCCTTCACCTGCGTCCGGGTTCTTGTCCGGGAGCTTCTCTTCCTTCTCCTTCTCCAGGAGCATTTCGACCAGGTGCGGGTCGATCTCCTGCTCGGTCACTTCCGGGGGGGGAACCAGGGTGATCGCCCCGAAGAACATGCCGGTCACGAAGAGGCCGAAGAAGACCATCGCCAGGAAGGGGTAGTCGATACTTTCGCCGAAAGCGACAACGGCTTTTTTGCCGGGGTAGGCCTGGTGGGCAACAAAGATGGTGCTGCCCAGGTCCACCACAAGGCGGGCATCCTCGGAGATCTCGATCTGGTAGCCGGAAGCTCCCTTCCGGGCCTGACCGGAAGCGATCAATTCCTGGAAGGTCTTGCGGGTTTCGCCCTGGTCTACAAAGCCGGCCCACTTGTCGGTGATGTTACAGACCCAGGCGCCACCCACGTTCTCAAAAAGCACGTAGTTGTCGTTGGGAAGGAACTCCACCGGCACATAGAAGGGGTTCTTCCAGTTCTCTTCTGTGGTCCCGAGGCTAAGGGTCAGGACGGGGATCACCGGGGCGACAGCCTCGGGGATCTCGGCAATCTTGACGCCGAACATCTTCAGCGAAGTCTCGATAGACGCGCCCACGCGCACCTTCGCAGACTTGCTGAAGTGCCGGACGCCCATGATGGAGTCCCCGAAGACCTGGGAGACTTCCAGCATTTTCCCGCGGCTACGGTCGGCACCCGCGTCGCCTGCGGATGCGCTGGAGCGCATCACGTAGGCCATGACATCTTCTACGCCGGTGTTGTCCTCGTCCTCGTTCGAGGGGGCTTCGGGAGCGGCTCCGGTGACCGGAGACACATCCACACGGGTGGCCTCTTCGTCGGCGTAGGCGGCGGTATCCGCGATACGCACCACAATACGGACCGGGCCGATGGTGATCACGTCGTCGGCAGCGAGGACAACATTGCTGTCCACCTTTTTGCCGTTGACAACGGTGCTTCCGTCTGCAGCAAGGTCGTGGAGCTGCACGGAGCCGTCGTCGTTCACATTCAGAACCACATGCAGGTCCTGGAGGGCCGCATCCGCGACCCGGAGCATCGCCGCCGGACCTTTGCCGATGGTGACACTCTCGGAGGAACTTTCCTCACGACGGAGGAATTCAGTACCTTTGAAAATCTCGAAGGTGAGAACGATGGACCTGCTGGCAGCCATTTGAACCTTCTTGTGCCTTCCGGCGGGGGTTATTCGGCCTCTTCCGGGGGAAGGGACCTTCGGTGGTAGGACGTTTCGGTAACGAAAGTGGGCCGAGCTACTTACACCTCTTGCGAAGCTTTTTTGCTCGACCCCGCGCCTACCGGAGCCGCAACGAGATCACTTGACCTCGTCGACCGACTGCTCCATCTCCATGTTGAAATCGGCACGGAGCTTGATCAGGGGATTGAAGTTTGCCTTCTTGCGATCCAGCACCAGGGCGCTGGAGGGCTTGACAAGCTCACCGTTTACGTCCAGACCTTCGAAGTCGATCTCGGTGGTCTGCTTGTAGCTGACACGGCGATCGCCTTCTCCTTCTTCCTGCGCAAAGGCTACAGAAGAAGAAGCCGCCATCAACCCGGTCAACACGAGGGTGCGAAGAAGGGCAGGGTGCAGGGGAAGACGAAGCATGTGTACCTCTCTGGGGGATCGACGTGACCCCACCTTTGGAATCATCGCCGATCCGGGTTGTCTTTGCAATCAAGGCCGCGTCAAATTGCGCAACCGCCGCCTTGTCCGCCTACTGAGGAGCGGGAGCGGGGGCTGGAGCAGGCGCGGGTTCAGGTGCGGGGGCCGGCGCGGGCGCCCCTTCGGGAGCGGGTGCTGGCGCGGGGGCCGGTTCAGGTGCGGGAGCGGCGCCGGCGCAAACCGTCTTCAGATCGTTGATCTGGGTGACCGCATCCGCGAGGAAGGGCTGGATGTCGGAGGCCATGTTCACGTCTTTTTCGGCGATGACCGGCTTCACCTGCTCCAATACCATCGCAACCCCTTCCAAGACCATGGGATCGGCGCAAGGTTGGCCTTGCAGCTTGGCCATGTCGGCCTCCACTGCTTTGACCTGATCCTCCATATCTTTGAGCATCTCCGCCATACGCTTGTTGCGCTCGTCGATGACGCGCTGGCGCTCCTTCTCCTCTTCCGCGCGCTTCCGCTCAGCGGCTTCCGACTGCTTGACCCGCTCGATGCGTGCGTACAACTCGTCGTTTGGAGAGAGGGTGCCGGCGGCGGCCTTCTGGTAGTTCTCCAGAACGTCGATGGCCTTCTTGAAGTCCGCCGTGTACTTTTCGTACAGGGTGGCCGCATTGAAGACAATGTCCCGGTTGGTGGGGTACTTCTTCAACAGCGAGAGGTAGATCTTCTCGGCCGCCTCGTATTCCTGCAACCCACGCAGCGACACCGCATAGCCAAGCTGGCCTTCCATGTTGCCCGGATACTGCTTGATAACGGGCTCAAAGCTGAGCTGAGCAAGCTGATAGTCCGCTGAATTGAGGGCGATGTAGCCCAGGTTCAGGTTGGCTTCCAGGTTGTTGGGGTCGAGCTTCACCGCGGTCTTGAATTGCTGGATCGCCGAGGCTTCGTTCTTCAGTGCGAGGTAGGTCAGGCCCAGATTATTGTAGATTCCGGGATCCGAATCGTTTAACTCACGCGCCTTTTCACCGGCGAGCAGACTCATCTCCAGGTTGCCCTGCTCAAGGTAAGCGCGGGACATATTCCGATATGCACCTACGTTCTTGGGATCCAGAGCGAGGACTTCCTGGGACTCCTTGATCGCGGCGTCGTACATCTTGGCAGCGGTCAGGGCGTCTACCAGGTTGTTTCGCGCTTTCAGGTCGGTCGCGTGGCCGTCCACATAGGCCTGATAGAGAGTGACCGCTTCGGCGGCTTTGCCGTTGTTCTTGAGCACCTCGCCCAGGTTGAACAGCGCACCCGACATGCCGCTGTCCACTTCCATGGCCTTGCGGTAGTACTGTTCGGCCTTGGACCAGTCGCCGAGACTCTGTGCACAGAAACCCGCGTTAAACCATGCCTTCGCCATAGAAGCATCGGCGGTGGTCGCCGTCTCGAAGTAGGCGAGTGCCTTGGCATAGTCGGGCGTAGAAGCCTGAAGAGCCTTCACACCTTCCGCAAAATTCGCTTTGGGATCGACCACCACCTGAGTGGGGTCGGTTTCAGGGGGCTTCTTTTCCCCGCAGCCGGGGAGTGCCAGAGCCACCAAAAGTGTAAGTACCAGAGACATCATGCACTCCTAGGGCTGGGTCTCAAAGCTTGCGTTGAACACAGAGGGAGAACTGCGGCGGACTTCAGGAATCGTCTCAAAGAGACCTGGGAATTCCTTGGGCCGCAGCTCACCAAGCCGCCGTGCTGCAAAAGCCGTGTTGTCGTTGTAAAGAGAAAGCTCAAAGCCTTTGGACAATGCCTGGGAGTAGGCAGCTACCGCCTTTTCGATCTGCGGGAAGGCCTTGTCCTGCAAGGTCATCGTGTAGATCTCCTTCTGGT
>CAITDR010000514.1 GCA_903891165.1 uncultured Pseudomonadota bacterium | reverse complement strand
CTGCTCATCCAGGTTGAAGTCGGGCACCAAGCGGTCGGCCAGCTCCTCGGGGCTCAGTCCCCGCGCTTCGGCGATCAACTCGATCTTTTCGCGGGCGGCTTCTTGGAGACCCTTGAACTTCACCTTCTGGGCGATGCCGTTCAGACCCATCAGGGCCACGTCGGTCCCGATGCCGGCCAGCACGTCCAGCCCGGTGACCGCACGCTGATGTTGGCTTTCGCCAGGCCAGATCCGGATCAACGGCACCAGCTTGCGTGCCGCGTCGTCGTTGCCGATCATCCCGAGCTGCCGGAAGGCCCAGCCGTCCTTGGAGTTTGCGCCTGCAAAAAGCCAGGCGTTGAACAGGTCATAGGAGAAGTCGCTCAGGGACTCCTCGGTGCAAAGCTCCTTCACGATGGCGATACCACCATAGAGATTATCAAGCTGCGAGAAGGACAACATCACCCCGAGGGCTTCCACCGCCGAGATCGGCAGGCCCCGCCCACTGCTGCGCAGCCGGGGGCGCGTGAAGGCACCGGCATCCCAGAAGTCCGGCATTTTTGCTACCTTGTTGGGCACCTGGTCCAGCGGATCGGTAGCCAGAGCTCCCTCCAGCGCTTCGCTTACATCCGCCCGCCCGTACCCGGCCGCCAAACTGCGGACTTTTTCACCGTGGCCGTGTGCCCCCGCGATGAGACGCAAGGCATTGCCCGCAGCATCCCGGGCCTTGCTCGGGCGCCCCACCGCGATGGGCAGCAGGCCCACGATGGCAGCGTCGGGGTGCATACGCAACCAACGATCCGCATAGCCCCTCCCTTTTTTACGGAAGGACAGCGTCTCAGCGCAGAGCACCCCGATGTCCGGGTGGTCGAAGTTCATCAACAAATCAAGCTTTTCAGCGTTGCGACCGATGCGCTCCAGCAGACCGGGCAGGGCATCCAGACCATAGGCCGCTGCCGCCGATTTTTCCGCACTTCCGTAGAAGGCGGTCGAGGGAATTTCGTTCCAGAGCCGCAGCGCCAGCGGTGCCGGAAGGGTGAGGATGTAGCCCTCCCACTTCCAGCTCAGCTTCTTCTTTTTCTCCTCCTCCCACAGCTTCAGGGCGGTGGGATCTTCGCGCAGGGCCAGTACCGCAAGGCCTTTGTCAAAGCCGAGCTGCTCCAGGGTATTGGCGATCTCCTTCTGCTTTTTGGGATCCACCGCGCTGCGGTAGCTGTCGGTCCACTCCTCTTTCTGGCCGGGCGCCCATTGGATGCTGGGACTGTAGGGCAGTCGGGCCAGGCCTTCAATGGTTTTTGTAACTGCCGCTTTTTTCTTGGAGAGCCAGGGCGGCTCCACCAGGATACGGTGCAACTCCTCGGGGCCGGCATCAGCCACCGGTCCGATGCGGCTGACCAGGCCGGCGATCCAGGTTGCCTGGCTGGGAGGCAGGTTTTTGGATAGCTCCGCGAGGCTTCCGTCGTCTTTGCGTAGTAGTTGGGTGAGCAGAACGGTGGCCGGGCCGGAGCTGCGACCTCGGCCGGCACCCACACCTGCCAATGCGGCCAGGGCCCGCCTGGGGAAACGCTGGGTCGCCGTGGCCGCCGACGCCAGCACCTCCTTCACCTCCAATCGGGAAAAAAGAGCCTTCATTGCTGCATCTGTGGGGATGTAGGCACAGGCATCTGCCGCCGCCTTGATCCACTCTTTGTCGTTGGTGAAGCCGAGGATCTGCTCCAGCGCCGGCACCGCCGCGGTGCCCAGGTTGGCCAGCAACGTAAAGCAGACCTGCCAGGGAGAGGCATCATCACGCCAGCTCTGTTTGGTGCGGAATTTCAGACCATAGCCGCCCAGCTTGGTGAACTCTATCGCTCGCTCTGGATCCCGGACCGACAGGATCAGCTGGCCATGGCTGGTTGGGAGTTGTGCGTCAAAATCCTGATCCGGAAAAAGGTAGGCGACCAGAACTTTGTAGTTTTCGATACCAAACAGCTCGGTCCCCTTGGACAGGGAGGCGGCATAGGCCTCGGAAGAGGCGCAGGCCAGATGATGGCGCAACCGCAGCGCAGGCGCCAGAAAATCCTGGTTGAAGATGTAGTAGTTGTAGGAAGATCCGCCGGGTTGTCCCAGGGCGAGGGCCTTGGGGCTGTTCCAGTCCCCCTCCCACCACAGGTCGTTGGTGCGGGCCAGCGCCTGGATCGCGAAGGGCAGACCTGCCTGATCCACCCATTGATCCACCAGATCTTCCAGCTCCTCTACCTGTGGCTGCTGGTAGGGGGCCAAAAGATGATACAGCGCCGCCTCCACATCGGGGTCGGTAGGGGCGGTCCAGGTACTGATCCTGAAGCTGGCATTGGGGATACGCTTGCGGGCGGCTTCCACCCAGGGCGCGGTTTCGGCTTTTCCGCCAGAAAAGAGCTTTGGCCACTCTTTTACCTGCTTGGCCCAGGCGTCGATCAGGCGCTGCTCACCCTGGGAGCGGATCACTTTGGGGGGGCTCAGGGGAGGGAGGGCCCGGCTGGGGTGAACCTCGTCGCGTGCGGCTTTGTCCCAGGTGATTTCTCCGCTTTCGGTAGCGAAGGCCGGCGGGGTAGCCGGGCTGGCTGCGGTAGGGGCCGGTGAGGCGCCTGAGGAGATGGCGGCGGTGGAGCTGGGAGAGCCACTGGAGGAGGCCGCCGGGCGGACGGGAGAGGCCGGGATGGCGGTTGGAGCGGCAGCAGTTGGTGGCGTAGGGCTTCCGGCGGTTGGAGCTGGCGCGGCGGATGGGGCGGCCTTTTGGGGTGCGGCCGCCGTCGCTGTTGTGCCGCCTGCTGCGCCCGCAGCTCCTCCGCTCACCTCGGCGTAGCCCTTCTTGACCTTTTCGTTGATGAGCTTGTCGTGCTCGGCCTGGGCCTTGGCTTCGGTGGGAAAATCCTTGGTTTGCGTCTGTCCAGCGGTGCCGATTTTTCCCCAGGTTACGACAAAACTGCTGCCCGATAAATCAATTTCCCAGAACTTGTTGGAGCTGCCTTCGGAAAATTCGAATCGACGCATGGACTCTCCGCGTGGCAGGCGCTTTAACCCGCTCTTTGGGGGCGAGCGGGGGGAAGAAACACCGATTTGTCGTGCTCTTGTGGAGGGGGCGACTACCAACCACCCCGGCCCGATCGGTTAAGCAGCGCCATGCGAAACCTCCGTGTTTTTCTGGATCGCCTCCGCGCCGAAGGCGAGCTGGTCGAGATCGAAGCCCCCTGTGATCCCCACCTGGAGATCGCCGAGATCCATCGCCGGGTCATTGCTGCCGGTGGGCCTGCGCTCCTCTTCAAAAATCCCAAAGGTTCTACCTTTCCGGTGGTGACCAATCTTTTTGGAACCCGACGCCGGGTGGAGCTGGCCTTCGGCGATCGTGCGGGCGATTTTGTGAAGACTGCGGTAAAGCTACTGCATGAGCTGGTGCCACCCACCTTTGATAAACTTTGGAAACGTCGGGATTTTTTCTGGCAGGCCCTGGATTTGGGAATGGTACGGCGCGGCTCTGGACCTGTGCTGGCCCATCGGGAGCGCCCCGCGCTCGGCAAGCTGCCCATGCTCACCTGCTGGAAGGAGGACGGCGGGGCCTTTGTGACCCTGCCCCTGGTCTACACCCAGCATCCCGATACCGGCGTTCATAACCTGGGAATGTACCGGATCCAGCGGCACGACGATCACAGCACCGGTATCCACTGGCAGATCGGAAAGGGGGGCGGCTTCCACTACAAAGTGGCGGAAGATCGTGGAGAAGCCCTGCCGGTGAACCTGTATGTGGGGGGACCACCGGGGCTGATCGTCTCCGCCATCGCGCCGCTGCCCGAAAATGTGCCGGAATTGCTGCTTGCATCCTTGCTTGCGGGCGAAAAGCTCTCCCTGGTGGACAACCCGGCGGGACCGCTGCCGCTGGTGGGAGAGGCGGAGTTTGCCATTGTCGGAAAAGTACCGCCGAAGCTACGTCGTCCTGAAGGGCCCTTTGGTGACCACTACGGCTACTACTCCTTGCGTCACGACTACCCGGTGCTGGAGGTGGAGGCGGTGCTGCACCGGAAGGATGCGATCTGGCCTGCCACCGTGGTCGGAAAACCCAGGCAGGAAGACTTTTTTCTGGGCGATTTTTTGCAGGAGCTGCTGTCGCCGCTCTTCCCCATTGTCATGCCCTCGGTGCGGGACATCTGGTCCTACGGGGAGAGCGGCTACCACGCCCTCTCCGCGGCCGTGGTCCACGAACGCTACGGGCGGGAGGCCATGGCCAGCGCCTTCCGTATTTTAGGGGAGGGGCAGCTTTCTCTGACAAAATTCCTGCTGCTGCTCGACAAGCCCATGGACCTGAAAAACTTCAAGCCGGTGATGGAGCATGTGCTCGCCCGCTTCCGCCCCGAGACGGACCTGTATGTGCTCTCGAACCTGTCCATGGACACGCTGGACTACGCCGGACCGGCGATCAACGAAGGTTCCAAGGGCGTGATGTTGGGCGTGGGCGAGCCGGTGCGGGAGCTTTTGCGGGAGTACCGGGGACCGCTGCCCGCCGGGGTGCGCAACGTGCAGGTCTACTGCGGCGGCTGCCTCGTTGTCTCGGCGCCTGCCTACACGCAGGAACCCCAGGCGGGGGACCGGTTAAAAGAGAGCTTTCCCGGCTGGCCATTGGTGGTTTTGGTGGACGATGCCACCCTGGCCACCCGCAGTGATCCCCGCTTCATCTGGACCACCTTCACCCGCTTTGAACCCGCCGCCGACATCTCCGCTGCACGACGTATCCATCGCAACCACATCGTGTACGAAGGCAGCGTTGTCATCGACGCCCGCTTCAAGCCCACCTACCCGGACGAGCTCTTCTGCGACCCGGAGACAGCTGCCACCGTCAGCGACCGCTGGAAAGAAATTTTCCCAGGGGGAAAGGTGGCGATGGGCGATTCCGACGTGGCCGATCTGGGATAGAGTTTTTCGATACCAGGTCGGATGTTATCGCTTTTAGTAGCGGAAGGACCGCCCGCTCCGTCGTCAGCGCGCGCGCTTGTCGCCACCACCAAAAAAGCGCCCGACCAGACGCCCCAGCCATGTGCCGCCTTCCGTGGGGGGCGGCATCACGTTGACCGGCTCCCCATCATTGGTTTCGGAAACGGGCTCGGGCTCCGGAAGAAGGGGCGGCTCAGGCTCCAGGGTGCTCTCGTACATGGCCTGGGCGATGCGGGTACCCTCTTCCATCCGCATCCGCTCCGCGTTCACGTCCTCGGCAAAGATATCACGCATAAAGTGTGCGAGACTCTGTTTTGTGACATCTGGCGCGGCTGGATACAGAAAATCCAGAAGATCCGCGTGCATTTCGCGGGCATCTGGGTAGCGGTCCAGAGGGCTATGCTCCAGGGCGCGCATCACAATCTCGTCCAGCCGGGCGGGAATCGCCGGGTTCACCAGCGACGGCGGCTCCACTTCGCCATTGCGGATGCGGTCCAGGGTTTTCTGCTCATTTTCCGCTTTAAAGAGGCGTTTTCCGGTGAGCATCTCCCAAAGAATGATGCCCAACGAAAAGATGTCCGAGCGACGATCCAGGTTGCGGGCGTCGGCCTGCTCTGGGCTCATGTACTCGAACTTGCCCTTGAGCATCCCCTCTTCTTCTTCTTCCGCACAATTGGCTGCTTTTACAATCCCAAAGTCAGCAACTTTTACGTCGCCATCATAGGAAATCAGCACATTGGAGGGGGATACATCGCGATGTACGATATGGAGAGGCTGCTGGCTCTGCGGGTGGTTGCGCTTGTGGGCATACTCCAGCCCCTTTGCAGCTTCCATCGCGATATAGACCGCAAATTCCTTGGGCAACAGCTTGCGACGCTCCCCCAACTTTTTGAGGAGCTGCTTGGTGTCCTTGCCCTCGATGCACTCCATCGAGATGTAATAATTCCGCTCGATACGGCCAAAGTCGTAGATGCGCACGATGTTGCTGTGCTGCAACAGGGCGGTGACCTTCGCCTCGTCCAAAAACATCTGGACGAAGGAGCGATTGGCGGAGAGGTGCGGTAGGATGCGCTTGACCACCACCACATTTTCAAAGCCGCCGGCCCCGAAGGTCTTGGCTTTAAAGATCTCAGCCATACCGCCCTGGGCGATACGATCCACGAGGTAGTACCGACCAAAATTCTCCGGTGCGAAGTCCAGCGTAACCGGCTCGGGCAGCAGCTCCAGCGGCTCCAGCTTGACATCTTCCTTGCTGATTTTAGGCGAGGTATCTGTATTTTCGGAGACAGCCTTCCCGCCAGCAATGCGGAAGACAAAGCGCGCATCTCCCACCGCCAGCTCGTCGCCCGCCCGGAGATCGCAGACGCCGATGGGCTCACCGTTCACAAAGGTGCCGTTGCTGGACTTCAGGTCTTCGACGACGTAGCCATTTCCACGTCGTACAATGCGGCAATGAAAGCGGGAAACTTTCAGATCACGCTTGATCTGAACCTGGTTCTCCCGACCGCGGCCGATGGAGATCGGTTCATCCAAATAGGGAAACTTCCGCGCGTCGGCGGTACCCTCTCCCTGGATCAGCGCTGCTTCCAGACTGCTCACCTTCTAAACCCCTGCCACGGTCCACCCGCTCCGGCATCCTACTACATAGTACGGTTCTGGCCCTCCGGTCCACTCAAGGCACCGGGATAGGCACACCAGAACCACTTTCTATCGGGAAAAAGTCGCGCCGTCACGGGAAGTAAATTCTGCGGGTGGGATGGAGCGTGCCGGATGCAGGCCGCCCGCTTCGTCCCAGGCGTCCACACACATGGCCTGAAGGCGGCCGCGCAGCCGAAGGGGAGGCAGGCGGCGGAAGGGCCTGAGGAGGGGGAGGAGCTGTTGAGGGGGGACCGCATGCTGGTAGCAGCCGACGGTGAGGTGGGGGAGGTAGGGGGCGTAGCGTTCCTCAGTGCCCGAAAAGGTGGCACGTAGTTCCCGGATCTCCGGGCAGCGCACCTCCAAAAAGACGCAGGAGCGAAAGCTGTTGACCCGGCCGACCTCTAGGTCCACCTCTGCCCCCTCCTGTGAAAAATCGGGAGGACCAAAGCCGTGAACCCAGACGGTGACATGGGGAGTGGCCGGAGCAGAGGGGCGGAGGAGGGGAGAGAGTGCCGAAAAAATCTCCGTCCTCCTCTCCTGAATGGCTGGTTCTTCCAGCACAAGAACGGAGACGTTGTACCAGCGGCGTCCCTGGTGCCAGCGCTCGCGGATGCCAGGGTCCCCGATCAGCAAGGTGGGGGCTTTCAAAAACTGTTGCCAGCAGCGGGAGAAACTCAAAAGAGGTCTTCCTCGTTGAAGACTGCTACCGAGGGCACATCGTTGTAAAAAGCCTCCAGCAGCTCCGCTATCGGCACAGGTTGCAGCGCATTTTTGTGCGAAACTCGAAGATCGTCCAGGACTTTTTCAATGGCGGCGCGGCTTCCCGGCCGGAGCACCAGGAGCTGCGGCGGATAGGCCCCAACCACACACTCCATCAGCTCGGGAAGGGTGTAGAGGAGCGGCATCAGCTTGGGGTCTTCCACTTGCAGGAGCTCCAGGCTGCCTAAAGCCACCGGTCCCAGACCTCCCGCCCAGCCAAGAATCCGCGTTGAAATACTCTCGGGCCCGTCTATCACCCGCGAGAGCAGCCACTCCGTCATCCGCTTGCCGGTCCATTTGGAGGCGATGACTGAGCCGCGCGTCAAACGCCAGACCTTGCTGACGCGCTCCCCGAGCTGGTTCAGCTCCGTTTCTGCCAGCAGATCGGCATTCTGGGTGGGTGCGGCGTGGCCTTCCTCATCCAGGACGATGCAGGGAGGAAGCGGATGACGATAGTCCACAATCTCCACCGTCGGCTCGCCCCGCTTGGGCCGCTTGGCGGGTGGCGGCTCCACCGGCGCCAAGGCATCCCGCTCGCCCACGGCCCGACGCTCCGGGTTTCCCTTGACCCACTGATCCCGCTCTTCAGAGCTGGAAAAGCGATGAAAGTCCTGCCCTAACAAGAGGCGGAGCGCCCCGAAGCTGCTACCCCAGTCCTCCAGGCTGATTCGGACGTTGCTCGGCAGCGGCCTGCCTGTGGCTTTCTCCAGCTTTGCCATAAACTCTTGAGCATTCAGTCCCGATTGAAGAGACTGAACCCAACGCTCCCGCTCCAGACGGAATTGGCGCACCGGATCACCGGCCTGCATCGGCAGGGAGATCGCCGCTTTACCGAGGAGCAAAAGAAGAGCGGGATCGGCGCGCACCGGCACCACCACAAAAAAGTCGGGCGTGACGTGTATCTGCTCCGAAGCACCTTTTTCTTCCGGTGCTGCCGTTCCTAACAGAGCGGCTTTGCCGATGGGGGTCAGGCGGAAGGCCATGTGGGTGGGTGGGGGGACCCAGGGCTTCGCCTGGTTCCGGACAGAGCTGAGCACCACATAGCCGCCCGACAATCCGGTCTCTGGAAGGGCCAATTTTCCAGCCATGTCGATGAGGCCCATCGGCAGGCAGATCTGTAGGAGGAAGGCCACCAGATCATGACGCTGGCCACGGAGGTTGGGGAGCGAGTCCCAGCGCCTTCCCCCCAGGCCGGAGATCCCGATGTTAGGATGTAGCTCGATCATCCGGTTGATCCAGTCATCTACGGAAACCCAATGCCCCACCTCCAGACGACGGACTTGGCTGGCACAGAGGTCGTGGAGGAGAACGGAGGACAGAGGGAGGCCGTCCGGCCTCGACTCGGTGGAAAAATGAGGAAGCACCCCCCAAAAACAGTGGTGGAGCAAGGTCTCCAAGGGCTCGGCCAACAGCTCCGCCTTCGGACCCGGCCGCAGCTCCTCGGCCGCGGTCAAGAGGCCAGCGGCCAGAGCGAGGTGGACCAGGGTGCCGGGCTCCATGGGGCAGGTGGGGATAACCTTCGAGATGGCAGCTTGTTGTGTAGCGTTCAACCATCCTTTTTGGGTCAAGGTGAGGCGGCGGCGCTGGGTCAGGCCCAGCAGATCGGCCAGGGCGTTGGCGAAGCGGCTGGGATCTCCCAGGGAGGTGGCTCCCAAATCCTTGGGATCTACCTTGGGAAGAACCTCGGTCGGCGGCGGCGGAAGGGAGAAAGGGCCGGTAAGGCTGGGCGGAAGGGAAACCAAAGGGCCGGAGTCGAGGAGATCGTCGGGTTCGATCATGTACTTGACGGCATCCGCTGGCAGCAAAATACCCAGGTTGGTCAAGCTGTGGATGGCCTCGGTGACCTGGGGTTCGGGGTGGCCGTACTTCACCATGGTCAAACGTAGGGTGGCGAGGTGGCTGGGACCGGACACATAAATACGATGGAGGACTTCGCCGGTCAAGGGCGGGAGTGTACGCAGCTTCGCGACCACCCTTTCCTGGTCCATCAGAATTTTTGCGAGTGTTTCCGCATTGTTTTTCAGAGGAATGGGACTATTGCTCCGGACGCCCCACTGCTCCAACATCTGCTGGAGGTAGGTGGGATAGTAGAGGTTCAACCTCTGGATCAGGCTCTTCAGGTCCACCGCCCCTCCCGTGCCGGTGCGTGGCCCAGCTTTGTCAGGCGCGCTTCCAACTTCGTCTGGTCGTCCCTGCGGAATCCGGCCAGCTCCGGGCTGACCCGTACCGCCAACATCCGGGCGACGGTGGGGTCTTTGAGCAGAAGATCCAGGCTGGCCGGATCAGCCGTCAACCAGAGAAGGTTACGGTGGACGCTGTGGGACATGGATGCTCCTCTTACGAAGCTACAGGCTTTCAAGAATCCGAATAACTGAATGAGGCCTCATTCAGTAGTGGTTGCGTTGGCGACGAAGTTCGGCAAAGACCGCGTCGGGCTCGGTGCGGCTGACCGCCTTCTGGATCTCGGGGGCGTCCCAGCGGAAGAAGGGGTTGGTGGCACACTCCTCGGCGATGGTGCCGGGGATCGAGGGGTTTTTGAGGAGACGTTGGCGTTTGCGCAACACCGGGGACTCCGGCTCCAGGGTGGTGGCAAAGGCGAGGTTTTTTGCGGTGTATTCGTGGCCACACCAGATTTTGGTAGTGGGCGGCAGCGCCCGGAGGCGCGCGAGCGAGCTGCGCATCATCGCCGCCGTACCCTCAAAAAGTCTTCCACATCCAGCCAAAAACAGCGTATCGCCGCAGAAGAGGTTGCCATCGATCAGATAGCAGATGGCGCCTAAGGTGTGGCCGGGCACAAACAACACCTCCACCCGCTTGCCCCATAACATAAATGTGGCTCCGTCGGCGAGGCCGCGCGTCTGCCGGGGGATGCGCTTCTTCTCCAGATCGTAGCTTCCCCCTAAAACTTCCGGGCAATCGAGCCCCTCGACCCCACCCACATGATCGGGGTGGTGGTGGGTACACCAGATGGAGATTAACCGGCGCTCCCCAATGGCAATTCTTGCGGGCTCGGCCTCTGAGGGGTCTACGATCACCGCCTCCTCTCCCTCGGTCAAAAGGTAGGCGTAGTTGTCGGTGAGCATGGGGATGGGGTGAATCTGCATGGGCGCGAGGATAACAGGGAAAATGACTTCTTTCTCGGGGATCGATGTACAGGTGATGTCCACGCATGTGGATCTTTTTGGTCACCTGAACCATGCGCGCTATCTGGAGTATATGGAGTGGGCTCGTTTTGCCTGGGCCGAACACCAGGGTTTTCCGATCGGAAAAATGCTGGAAGAGGGCTATGGTCCTGCCATTGTGCGCGCGAATGTAACCTGGCGCCGCGAGTGCCGAATGGGCGATAAACTCCGGGTGACCGTCAAGCCGCTGTCCGCCCGGCGTGGCATCGGCAAGCTGCAGCAGGAGGTCTGGAAGGGCGAAGAGCTCTGCTTGGAGGCGGAGATGTCTTTTGTGATGTTCGACCTGAAGGAACGGAAGGCGCTGGAGCTGCCGGAGGCTTTTTTGGCCTTGGTGCGGGAGTAGAATTTCCCGGTTCCCTTCCGCCTACCGGTTAGGATCCAAAAATGTCCTCGCCTACCCGACGAAACCTTCTGATCGGCTTGGCCACGGGCTTTTTGGCCGTGGTCGCCACCCAGGTCCGCAATGTGCTCCCCGGCGATCCGGCGGAGGGGCACCAGATGTTGGACGCCGAGTCCATCGTGATAGTACGTTTGTTGGCGGAGTGCTTTATCGGCCCGGATCATGTCCTTGTGGATGTTCCGCTGGAGGTCGATCACACGCTCGCGGCCCTACCCGAGGTGGGGGAGCTGTGGAAGCGTCTGCCCAAATTGATCGAGGCCGCGCCGCTGTTGGAAGGCTATTTCTCCGGCTTTACTGCGCTTTCTGCGGAGGACAAGGAAAAGTTTCTGGCGGGCTGGGCAGCTTCTGAGCGGCTCGAAAAACGCCAGATCTACAATGGCCTCCGGGCGCTGATCCTCTCCCACTTCTACTTTCAGCCTGCTTCCTGGGCCGCAATTCAGTATGCGGGGCCATGGGTGGGGCGTATCGACCTGCCCATCCTATCGCCCCGTTTTCCGTTGGAGGTACAATGATCATCCGCGGAAGTTCGGTTTCCGGCGACCTTAAGCTGCGCACCCAGGATCTGGTCATCGGCTCGGGGCCCGGCGGCTCTACGGTGGCGATGCTTCTGGCCAAGGCGGGTCGGCAGGTGATTGTTTTGGAGGAAGGCAGCTTTGTTCCCGCAGAAGAGATGACCCAGCGGGAAGGGCAGATGATGGGGCGCCTCTTTTCGGAAGGGGGCACCCGCACGACCGAAGACAAGGGGGTGACCATCCTCCATGGCCAGGTGATAGGCGGAACATCGGTGGTCAACCACCTGATCTGCTTCCGTACGCCGGATCGCCTCCTGGAGCTGTGGGCGGCCGAGGGTATCGACGATTTGGATCCTGCCGCGATGAAGCTTCGTTTTGACCGGATCTGGGAGATCCTGAATGTGGCGCGGATCGACGAGAGCCAGCTGAATCGGAACAACACTCTTCTGATGGATGGTGCGAAAAAATTAGGATGGAAGGGGCATCCTTTTGACAGAAATGCCAACTCCTGTTTGGGTTCGGGCTTCTGTACCATCGGCTGTGCCTACAATGCCAAGCAGTCGGCGGCGTTGACCATGCTTCCCCTTGCCGGGCAATATGGTGCCCGGGTGCATGCGGACTGCCGGGTCACGCGGATCCTCCACGATGGAAGCCGGGTAACCGGGGTAGAGGGGGTGGTCCTCGGGGCGGATCGCCGTCCCAAAGCAAAATTGTTTGTGGAGGCGGATCGGGTGATTGTGGCGGGGGGCGCCATCCTGACGCCCACCCTGCTGCTTCGGTCGGGTGTACCGGACGAATCCAAGATGATCGGACAGAACCTGTACCTGCACCCGGGCAGCCCGGTGATCGGCCATTTTCCGGGGATGAATGTGGATCCGACCGTAGGCATCCTGCAGGGCTATGGCATCAGCGAGTTCTCCTGGCCGCTCAATGGCCACCCGATCGATGTGCTGCCGGAAGGCGTCTCCGGGCCGCCGGGAGTGGCTTCGGTGGTGGTGCCCGGCCTCGGAGCGGCCCATCGGGATGGAATGCGCCAGATCAACGAGGCTGCCATTGCCGGCGTTCTCCTTCGGGATCATCACCCCGGCCACATTGAGCTACGCGACGACGGTCGCCCGTTGGTTCACTATACGCTGCACCCCGAGGATGCCGAGCGCATGCGCGAGGGCTCGAAGAAGACCATCGAAGCCTATTTTGCGGCCGGAGCCTCCCGGTGTATGACCGGGCACACCGTCCCCACCGAAGTACGTTCGGTCACTGAGTTGAACCGCCTCGATAGTGCTTCGTATGCACCCGGATCCATTGCGCTCATCTCCTACCACCAGATGGGTACGGCGCGGATGGGGGGCGACGCCAAAAAGCACGCGACCAACCCCGATGGCCGCCTCTGGGGTCTCAAAAACCTCTATGTGGCCGATGCCTCCCTTTTCCCAACGGCCTCTGGGGTAAATCCGCAGATCAGTGTATATGGCATGGCGATGCGGGTCGGCGAACGTCTGGCTGCTTCCTCCTGAGAAGCACTCTTGTAGGCCAGCCCCCCTCAAAAAACTTGCTGTCCACGTCGTCTTGATGTAGCCTCCGCAGCCCGGTTGGAGGTTTTTTGCTGCTCTCTCTGCTCTCTCTGGTTTCCGCTGCACCCGCCGATGTCGAGGGGGCCTGGGCTTTTGAAAAATGGGCCGAAAGTGCCCGGATGCGGCCGGTTGAACGCCGCGTCGATCCTCCCCGTGGTGGTGCCGATCTGCTGGCCGGCTACCAGTACGGAGACCTGTTCATCCTCCAGGACGACGACGGCGAGTGGTTCACCGCCGCCATCCAGAGCGCTGGAAGTGGTAATTTTGACTACATTACCAACTCCTTCATCAATGCCTTCTACCGGGACAACCCGGACAACTACGACTACCTCACGGTCGTAATGCTGAAGGATCTCAGCCTCTTTTTTGCCTTCTACCAGCCGGTTTCCAACGACACCCTGGGTATCGGCTACGACTCCATCACCCCCGGCGAGGTCTTTGATCAGGACTCCACCAACAAGATGCAGGGCTTTATCTTCATGAACTATGAAGGTCTGTGGACGGGAAATCCCGCCTCCGGGCGCTACGTCTTCGGTCAGGAGTTCGGTCACCGTTGGGGCGCCTTTGTGAATGCCGACGTTGAGGGGCAGCCGGATGATTTTTTGTTGGGCCGCGATACCGCGCACTGGTCCTACTGGTTCAACAACTCCAATTCGCCGATGGAGGGAAATTCCTGGAAGGACAACGGGGATGGTACCTGGAGTACCGACCGCCGGGGGGAGAGCACCTACAGCGACCTGGATATGTACCTGATGGGCCTCTGGGGTGCGGATCAGGTCGGTACACAGACCTTTTTGCAGGTTTCCGAAGAGGAGCAGGCGCGTGTGGGTCTGGAGCCTGCCTCCTCTCCTGAATATTTTAATTGTACGATGGGTGGCTGTGCCGACACCACCGTTACCGCGACCCCCGTCACCTTCGGCGTGGATGCCATTGTTTCGGCGGAAGGGGCGCGGGTTCCTTCGGCCGCCGACAGCCCAAAGAGCTTCCGGATGGCCATCATTGTCCTGGCCCTTCAGGGGGACGACGTGGATGGCGCCCTGGATCGGGTGGATGGCCTGCGCCAGACCTGGGAGAGGGACTGGGAGGAGGACGTGCGCGGAACGGCCGACCTGATCACGACCTTGGACCAGAGCACCGCTGCCACCTGGGGGGAGCCCACCGACAGTGGTCCCGGCGACTCGGCCACCGACTCCTCGGCGGACGACTCTGGCAACGTGGGGAAGGATACCGGTGAAAAGGTCAGCGACCCCTCCTGTGGCTGTAGTGCCGCTCCCGGTAGTCTTCTGGGTCTAGGGCTGGGGCTCGCAGCGACCTTGGCGCTGCGTCGCCGTCGCGCCTGATCCCTCTTCCCGAAAGGCTCCTCCTCTCTTTTCAGGTTATCCCCTCGCATGACCTCCGACTGGCCGGAGTATGAGATTGAACGGGTCGCCGGGATCCTTCTCCGGGTGGAGCTGCAAGAGCAGCGCCATCGGGAGACAGGTGCGTGGGCGGCCCTGGTCGATCATCTCAACCGCGCCGTTTCTGCTGCCTGCCTGATTTCGCAGGAGGAGGAGGCCGAGGCCTACATCCTTCGCACCAGCGAGGCGATGCGCCAGTGGGTGGCGGCGGTACGTCAGGGCTACGCCCGCGCATCGTACAATAATGACTTTTCTTCGGTGCGGGGGATGCTGACGCTGGTGCTCTCGGGAGTGCCCGAGGTAGAGGGTGTCTGCGAGGAGTTCCTGCGGCAGACCGGCGGACTGCCCATCGGGCCGGTGTATAACGCCCGCTTGGTGGCGCAATTGGTGCTGCGGAAGGATGGCGCCGAGCTGGCGCGCACGGGGATGCAGTGTTCGATGGAGGACCAGGGCCTGGGTGGGCCATGGCGCCGCTTTGCCCAGGCAATTCCCGCGGGGGACCTTGCGGCGATGCGGACATCGGTGGACCGCTGGCTGCTGGAGAAGACCGAAGCCACGCAGACCCATGAGTGGGGGGTCTACAACGAGGTGCCCGTCGAAGTTTCGGGAGCCCTGGCCTTGGCTGAGCGCTATGGAACGCCGCTGAAAGTGACGTCCAATCGGGTTCTTCCACGCTTTCGAACGGAGTAGTTCATGCCCCAGCCAGAGCTGCCGACCCTTTCACCGGCGCCCGTTGAGCAAGGGGTCTATCCGACCGATGGGAGCCTCAAGGAGCCCCGAAATGCGCCAGGTTGCCGCATTAATGCGGAGTTTCCCGAAGGAGGCTGGGAGGACGGCCGCGCCGAGGTGTTGCAGAAGCGGCCCGAAACTATCGCCGCGCTGGAAGCCT
>CAITDR010000513.1 GCA_903891165.1 uncultured Pseudomonadota bacterium | reverse complement strand
GTGATCGACTGCGCGATACCCGCCGGCTATGTCCTGCGGGATGACGACTGCGATGATGCAGACGCCGCAGTGAATCCCGATGCCGTCGAGGCCTGCGATAACCTTGATGGAAACTGCGATACGGTCTTCGATACAGAAATCGCCACTGAGTGGTACAGCGATGGCGATGGGGACGGCTTCGGGGACGACGGCGCGGTGGTGTACGACTGCTTTCAGCCTCAGGGTGCAGTTGCTGTGGGTGGCGATTGCGTTGACACAAATGTAAATATCAATCCGGGAGCGCAGGAGCACTGCAACTCGGTGGACGACGACTGCGACACCCTGGTGGATGACGATCCCGATGATGGGACCGAGTACTACGAGGACGCGGACGGCGACACCTTTGGCGACCCGATGGTGACGGAGCGCTGGTGTACCGCCCCCTCCAGCGCATGGGTGGAGAACGCCACCGACTGCAATGACCGCTGTCCCTCTTGCGTGCCGGGTGGGACCGAGAAGTGCGACGAGCTGGACAACGACTGCAACGGCAGCGTAGACGACGGAGATGGCACCCCGGTGCCCTACTACCTGGACATCGACGGGGATGGCTACGGTCTGGCCACCGACAGTATCCTCTCCTGCTCTCCCGTGGGCTCCTACCAGAGTATGAGTGGCGATTGCGACGACGATGACGCAGGCATCAATCCAGCCGCTATGGAAAATTGTGACAATATTGACAATAACTGCGACGGTGTGGTAGACGAGTCCACCAGCCTGGATGCACCCGACTGGTACCTGGACGGGGATCAGGATGGTCATGGGAACAAGAACGCCAGTCAGCCCGCCTGCACCCAGCCCGCTGGCTTTGTGGAGTACGATGACGACTGCAACGATAGCGATGCCTCCCGGCATCCCGGTGCGGATGAATATTGTGATGGGACCGACTATGACTGTGATAACCTGGTGTTGGAGGACGACTCGGTCAATGTCACCGAATGGTACCGGGATGCAGACGGGGACGGCTACGGCAACCCCAACCTCAACAGCACCCGGGAAGCGTGCAGCGTGCCCGTTGGCTATGTCGCAAACGACCGGGACTGCGACGACACCAACCGGAGTATAAATCCTCTTGGCACAGAGGTCTGCGATCAGGCAAATGCGGATGAAGACTGCAACGGTAGCGCAGATGATTTCGATACCTCCTTGACCAACCGGCCGGTCTACTACCGGGACCGCGACGGCGATAGCTATGGGGACAGCAGCGATAGTCTGGCCACCTGCGAGACACCTGCCGGCTATGTGCAGGACAACACGGACTGCAACGATGCAAACGCTTCCATCAAGCCAGGAGCGGCAGAAATCTGTGATGCCGCTGATAATGACTGCGATGGTGTCATAAACGAACTTGGGATCGATAGCTACGATTTGGCGGCGAGCAATGACCAGGCGGCGGATGCGACGGAGCTTTATTCGGTACAAAATCCGCTGATAGGCTCTGTAACTGTGAATGTTAAGTTTGATGATGCTGCAGACCAAGACTGGTTCGAATTTTACACAATTGATGGCTATTCGACCAGTTCTCGCGCCGTTAACACACGCTTGACGATTACAACATTGAATGCTGCTTCTGTGCCTACTACAATAGTGATTGAAGATGTAAACGCAGCGACTGGTGGGGCCGCAGAGCAGTACACGGTCAACAGCAATCCCTTTACGGTCCCCGTCTTGCCGGACGTAACCACCGAAACCCATTGGCTCCTCTCCATCATCCCCGACACCACCAACGGCTGGACCGTCGGCAGCCACTGCGACGCCACCATCTCCGTCACCATCCGGGAAAACTGATGCTCCTCCTTCTCCTCACCGCCTGCCTCTACGACCGCTAACGCTTTCTCGAACTCTCCGATGGTTTTGTAGACAACGACAAGGACGGCTACCGGGAGATCGATGGCGACTGCCGGGACCACAACCCGGAAGTGAACCCCGGCGTGATCGAAATCTGTGATGGCATCGACAATGACTGCAACGAAGGGGCCGACGAGCTGGACGCTGCGGACATCACCGTGTGGTACCAGGACCAGGACCAGGACGGCTATGGAAGCGACGCCCTCAGCAAGCTGTCCTGCCAACAGCCCTACCTGTTTACGTCTGAAGGTGGAGACTGCAACGATGATGATTCCGCCTTCTACCCGGGTGCCCCCGAAGCCTGTGAATTGCTTGTAGACAGCAATTGCGACGGAACTACCCCTGGCGATCACGATGGCGATGGCTACGCCTGTGACGACTGCAATGACAGCAACCCCGACATTCACCCCAACGCCCCAGAGCTGTGCAACGATACCGACGATAACTGCGATATTTATGTGGATAATGACCCGATCAATGCCCCCACCTGGTACAAAGATCGGGATGGCGACAGCTATGGAGATCCCACTATCGGCGCGATCGTGTGTGATCAGCCACCTAATTATGTACTGGACAGCGGGGACTGCGACGATAGCACTGCCGACGCTGCCCCGGGCCTTTCGGAAGTGTGTGGCGACGGACTGGACACCAACTGCGACGGTTCTCCCGGAGAATGTGGCTCTACCGGGGAACTATCGCCAACAGCAATGTTGACCGGGCTGGTGGAAAATGGCCATCTGGGAAATCGCATAGCCCCCCTCGGCGACATCAACGAGGATGGTTTTGATGATCTGGTTGTTGGCGCCCCGTATGCCGATGTGAAGGTTCACACCGTGGTGGGACCATTTTCGGGGGAGATTCCCGTAAACCTGGTTTCCGCGATGCAGATGGAGGGGGATAGGGGATTGGGTTCCTGGGTCGAAGGTGCGGGGGACCAGACGGGAGATGGCTGGCCTGATGTCCTGGCCTCAAGTTGGGAAAGCGCTACCACTGGGAGCGTCTACCTTTTCAGTGGCTACAGCTGGGGAAGATATCAACAGGAAAGCTCCACATTGGCGCAGATTTCCGGCTCCGAGGTCGGGTCTGCCACTGGACTGGGCGTATGGAGCAACTTTGACTGGAATGGTGACGGCTGGTTTGATGTCGCCGTGAACTCTCCACTAGGTACCCTACCCGAAGTCGGCATCATCAATGGCCCCCTTTCTGGCGACTACAACCTGCAACAGGACGCCACTATCCGTATCCTGAGTGACCAGCACGAAGATGGCCTCGGAAGTGGCTGGGTTTCAGAAGACTTGGATGGAAATGGACAGATCGACATTGTGGTCAGCGCTCCGGCCCATACACGAGATGGAATCGCAACCGGGACCATTTTTGTGTTTGAAGATATTCAGGCAGGTTCTCTGCAGGTGAGCGACGCGGATACACAATGGTGGGGGGAAGGGGAGATCTACATGGGCGACACGATCACCCTGGCCGACGACCAGGAAGGGGACG
Source organism: uncultured Pseudomonadota bacterium (assembly GCA_903891165.1). Classification (GTDB taxonomy): domain Bacteria; phylum Myxococcota_A; class UBA796; order UBA796; family SXON01; genus CAITDR01. Next base: position 10,298 of record CAITDR010000513.1, on the reverse strand, counting down.
GGAGACCGGACCTGTGGATCAGCGCATGGGACAACCTGAGCGGGGGCGACACCTGCAGCCTACGGCGTATCAGTAGCAGTGCCCCCAGCGGACTGGTCGCCGATCACAGTTTGGTCACCGTACTGGGAGGCTACGCTGGCACTCCTGCACTGTCTGCAGATCTGAACCTCGACGGTAGCTCCGATCTGGTACTCGCAAACCAGGAAGGGAGCGGAAATCTATTTTTGTTCTACGGCCCCCTGTTGGGCACGGTGGATACGACCGCAGCGGACGCCTGGCACAGCGGCGAATTGGGTATTGGCTATTACAGTCCGATTCTTGCAGGCGACACCGATGGCGATGGCAACCTGGAGGTAGCCAGCGGAGCAACAGTGGAAAACAACTATTCCGGATCCGTCGTCCTCCTGGAAGTGGAGGTGTGGTAGCCGTCTGGGCTGGCGGCCTTCACACAGGCATTCCCTCAAGGATACCCCAGCCGCCGCAGGCAGATCAGTGCATCCCCCACCGCCAACCCCTTCACTCTTCGCCAATCCGCCAGCGTCACCGGCCGCCCCGCCTGCTCCGCGCGGAGCAGGCCCTCCATCAGACAAGGAGGAACACCCAGAACCGCCAGAGTCTGGCTGACATGGGCACGGCTCACCCCCAGGGCCCGTGCCAGATCGGCGCGACTCCCCATCCCCGGCTGGCGGAGGAGGGCCTGCATGTCCAGCGCCCGCCGCAGAACCCCTACCACTACCTTTTTGGGCTTCGGAGGTGGTGAATTGCGGACACACGTCGGTCGAATGAACCGAAGCATCAAGCCGCTTTCCGGTGCCTCCGGGGTTCGTATGTGGCCCGGGTTGGGGAGTGACCTTTCAAAGCCGGGTTTCACCGAAAGGTGGCCCGGCTTTTTGATTTTTTGGCCTTGCCGGGCGCCACTCAGGTCCCGGCACCGACGGCAGGGAATAGGGACGCCTCCACTTGCAGGCTACCCTCCAGCATCTTCCCGGCGGGGAGGTTGTTTACCGGTTCGTTCAGGGGGACCAGCCGCAGAACAGGCCGCTGACCCCGTTGTCGGGGTGGCATCGTTCAGGTTTGTCGGGAAGTCCTGCCCCATGCTGTCTCTCCCATGAATGAACATTCATTCAGAAAAAGGAAAGGAAATAAGCCTTCTCATCCCCACACCACGCAAGGCGCGTGCGCCCCGAGCGGCGCAAGCGCCCTTTGTTGGCATGGGCGCCCTCAGCCCGCCCCTTCCGGCACCCCACCCTCCGCTTCGTCAAAGCTCACCGGCACCAACCTGCTTTCATCCAGATATATTTCATCTCAATCCCGAACATCCTCCGGCCCCAGAAAGCAGGTACCATCGGGACGGAAGAGGTACCAATCCCCGTAGGTGTCCGACTTGGGAGCGATCACATCTGTTTTCAGGAACGGGGCAAGGCGGGTAGCCAGGGAGCGGTCCGTAGAAGGCCCGCAGACACGGGGATAGAGATAGAGGCAAAGATTGCCTCGAAATCCACCTGATAGAGCCCGCTCTCCGCGTGGCGAACGGTAGCGATGTGGCAGTTTTCGCGGCTGCTTACACACCGCAGGCCCACTCAGGCCTCCAGTCCCCAGAAGATCCCCAACGTCAACGCGGCCCCGACAAACAGGTGACGAAGGGCATCGAAATTCCAACACCGGGGCGCCTGCGGCGCTCGGGCCGCACGCGCCTTGCAGGGTGCTGAAAATACTCCCCTTATTTCCCTTACTTCTTCTGAATGAATCCTCATTCAGCTTGTGGCCCGGCAGCCGCCGCTCTGCTTCGGCCGTCCTTATGCCTTTGGGGGATGGGCCCGTGCAAAGGTCTCCTCGTACTGGTCCAGCTCTGTGCCGAAAAGTCGGTCCCACACTCGCAAAAAAAGACCGTAGTTCCCCTTGAAACGCGCGTGGTGCATGCTGTGGAAGGTGGCGCTGTTGCTCCACCGTAATATCGGCACGTCCACCCACCACCGCGGCAGCAGCTCGTAGCCCAGGTGCGCCATCAGGTTGTTGGCCAGACCCACTCCTTGTGTAAACATCAGTACAGGTAATGGGAAGGGGATGAACATCGCTGCTGGTAGCACCCACCCGGTGACAAGAATGGCTTCTATCAGGTGAAAAGAGTAGGAGCTGAAGGGGTTGACGTCTATGCTTCGATGGTGTACGGAGTGGATGTGCTTGTACAAAAATGGACTGTGCAGCAGCCGGTGGACACTGTAGAACCACAGGTCGTTGAACAGGATCAACCCGACGAATGCGCCGATAGCTCCGCCCAGGCCCCAGGGCCCCAGGCCTTCGATCAGCTTGGTTTCTCCGTTTTCGTGCAGCGTCTGCACCGCCATCGCCTGGGCTGTTCCGACGGCGAAGACCACCAGTGTGTGACCGATTTCGTGGAAAAGTTGGCTTCGATCCGAGCCAGATCCGCGGGTAATGATCCTCCGCCCTTCAAGTGCCCGCGCCGCCCACCGCCGGGTGATCAGGAAGACCAGCCCGAATAGGGCCAATGTGCCTACGGCTTGCCCTACATAGGCGCCAAGGAAGGAGAGGATCCATCTGGACATAGGGGACTCCGGGCCGTTTCTTCGGCTCCTCTCCTTTAGCCGCTCCTCTCCGACATTGCAACTACCGGTTGCAATAATTCCCTCCGCGGGCCTGGTGGGGTTAGGAGGGCATATGCGGACCACCCGACGTGATGCCGGGCGCCCCCGGGGGGAGCCCATCGAGCATGCCATCCTCACCGCCACTCTGGACGATCTGGCGGAGTTTGGCGTAGAAGGCCTGAGTATCCCCCGCGTGGCCGAGCGTGCTTCGGTCAACAAGACCACGATCTACCGTCGCTGGCCCACCCGCGAGCAGCTGGTGGCGGCGGCTCTTGCGGCGACCCTGGAGCAGACCTCGGCCGACCTTTGTGATACCGGCTCTCTTCGCGGGGATCTTCTTCTACTCATGCGCCTGGTCACGGCGCGCCTGGAGTCCCCGACGGGTCGGGCTTTGGCCCGCGCGGCGATGTCGGAGCAGGCTTCGGCCTCGGTCGCGGCAATTTCTCAGGATCCTTCGGTCCGTGCTCAGGCCTCAGTGCTGGACCTGGTGGCCCGCGCCGCCGGTCGTGGGGACTGGGACCCGGCTCGTTCCAGCCCGGATGTGGTCCTGGCCATGCTCACCGGCAGTGTGATGCACCGCGTTCTTATGGAGCGCCTTCCGGTGACACCGGCCTGGGCGGAGGGTGTAGTGGAGGTCCTTTTGCGGGGGCTTGAGCCTCGGGGCTGAGCCGCCTTTCCTCCCCCGTCGCGGTAGGCCCCGATCGGTGCTTAGCTTCTGCTTTGTTGCCGGAGCCGTATGTCCCTTTCGCCGACCCCCTTTGCCATCGTCCTGCTTCTGGCCGCTCTCCCGGCCCTGGCCTATGAGACCGACCAGCTTACCCATCGGGATCGCCTTCTTGTCGATGCCCGGGGCCCGGCCAACCAGGAGGTGAATCGCCAGCTCTCGCTTGCGGTGGCACACACAAACGACCGCCTGGGCTGCGATGCGTCCGCCGAGTCCACCCGCCGCCACCTTGCGACCGAAATCCACCGCCTCCTTGCCCGCCCCACTTCGGCTCCAGACCGGGGCTCTTTTGACAGCATGGGCTTTGGTGCCTATGGTGCTTTTCTGGAGCGGGCGCCGATTGCCCGTCGTGACTTCGTTGATCACAGCGACATCTATGGGGGCCTCAAACCGGCTCAGTCCTTTATCTTGGCCTCGGTAGGAGTCTGCAGCACCATTCGCCTCGCCGGAGTCCTGATGGGCACGGACAAGCTGGATCATTTCTTCGGCCAGGGCTACGACTACCTGCGAAAGAGCCACTGGGGCCGCTTCCCCATACGTGCCACCACCTGGGGCACTTCCACCGAGCTGGGGGGCTTTGGTCTTCTGACTTCCAATGTGTTCAGTTTTGCGGATCTACACGCAAATCGACGAGGTTTTGCTTTCTATGACGGTCTGCTTTCCGAGGAAAGTGGCATCCGGATAGGCGACAGCGGCTGCGTGGAGATCGTGCACCCCTTTGACTGGGTGGACTGGGTGGACGACGCGTATGATGAGGTGCTCAATCCGTCGATCTACGGGCAACATGTTTCTATTTCCGTCGCACGTCGGAAGGAGGAAAACCGCAGCAGTCTCTGCGCGGCCTACCAACGGTGGGGCAAGGCCGCCCGGGCCCGTCGTTCCCGGGTCGCCAAGCTGGTGGTGGGCGACACCGGCAGTAACGCGCCCCCACGACCCACCGAGATGGATCTGGATCGTTTTTGTAGAAAATAGGAACTTGAAAAAGATACCCTTATTCCAACCTTCCCCGAAGGGCTCCCCCTGAGTTTTTCTACTCTATCGACGTCGACAGAGTGAAAAATCTCAAGGCGCCCCTCGCCGTGATAGAGCTTCGGATGCTCCTGTTCCTTGTGGGTGCCTGTACCTCCTCTTCTCCTGAGTCTGCGCCGCCGTTGGGGCCTTGCCGGGAGATCTCGGGCGCCCCTTCGGGCCAGAATGTGCTGATGATCTCCATCGATACCCTCCGCCGCAGTGCGCTGCGCCGCTACGGAGGGGCAGGCGACAGTCCCACTCTGGATGCCTTGGCCGAGCGATCGTTGGTGATGGACCGCCACCAGTCCTGCTCGGCCTGGACCTACCCCAGCGCGATCTGCACGTTGACCGGACAGCTTCCCTATACCCTGGGTTTTTGGCCCGATGCCACGAGCACAGAAGACCAGCCGCCCCTGCCCTCTGGCACCCCCACCTTGGCCTCTCTGTTGGTGGAAGCCGGCTACCAGACCCGCCTGATCACCACAAGTAGCTGGTTGTCCTCAGTCATGGACCTGGATGCCGGCTACCAGACCGAGACGCCGGTGTTCAACCGCAGCGCCGCCGAGGTGCGCGCCAAAGTTGTGGCGGAGATGCAGGATCTTCCCACGGCCCGGCCCTGGTTCCTCCATGTCCACTTTCGGGATCCCCACGGGCCTTATGAGGCGCCAGCCTCCTATCTGAAGGCGCTGGAGGGGCGCCCGACGCTGCGTTGGGACCTCAGCACTACCGAAGGTGAGCACGCCTACCACATGGAGCGTCTGTCTGAAACGGAGGCCACCCGCCAGGAAGGTGACACGCAGATGCGGATCCGCTATCTGGCCGAGGTCCGTTTTCTGGACGACGAACTTGCGGCGATGCTGGACACTTTTGAGGCGCAGGGCCTCCTGGACAATACCCTAACGGTGGTCTGGAGTGACCACGGCGAGCAGCTTTGGGAGCATGGGGACTTCCAACACAACCGCAGCCTCTACGGCGAGGAAAATGATGCGATCTTTCTGATTTCCGGCCCGGATATCGCTGCGTTGGCCTGGACCGAGCCCACCAGCGGCCTGGACCTTCTGCCCACCCTTCTCCAGCGTTTGGGGCAGCCCATTCCCGCCGGACTTCCCGGCTGTCCCGTCGGAAAAGCGGAGGTGGATCGTCCTCAGTTTTCGGCACGCCAGAGTCGTGATGTGGTCAGCCAGGCGGTCACCGTGGGCAGCCAGAAGCTGGTCTATGACTGGAGCGGCAGCTACGCCCGCTATGATCGGGAGGTGGATCCGGATGAACTGGTGAATCTGTACCAGCAGGGGGGGGAGGAGGAGGCGGCGCTTTGGCCCCTTTTGAAGCCCGAGGTGGCCGCCCTCCAGCGTGTGCTTCCCGAGCAGACGCCGCAGGGGCTGCCCTGACGGTTGTGAGGCGCCGATGCCCTTCTCTCCTCCAAAACTGCCGGCCCATCAGGTCCCTGGACACGTCACCGCTTCCCCAACAGCGTGGAAAGTTGTGGCAGGGCCTGTCCGGAGCGCTGCTCCCACTTCAGGGTGGCCAGGCTGTCGCCCCGGGTAGGGCCCTGGTTCAGGATCAGCACCGGAATCCCCGCCTCCGCCGCCCAACGCACAAAACGGTAGCCCGAAAAGACGGTCAGGGAGCTGCCCACCACCAGAAGGCACTCGGCTTCGGCGTGCAGGCTCTTGGCCACCGCCAGACGGGGTGGGGGTACGTTCTCCCCAAAAAAGACGACATTCGGCTTGAGAATTCCGCCGCACCGCAGGCAGGACGGCACCCGGAAAGCCTCGGAAAGCTCCCCCTCCGCATCGCCGTCCGGGGCCAGGGGAAGCTCCAGGGCCTCCGCCGGATTCTCCGCTTCCAACCGGTGCTGTAGCTCCTCCCGATCCGAGAGCGCGCCACATCCCAGGCAGAGCACCTCCGACAGCGCGCCGTGCAGGTCCACCACGGTGCGGCTTCCGGCACGCTGGTGGAGGCGATCCACATTCTGGGTGATGATCCCGACCAGACCTGCACTTTCCAGCTCGACGAGCGCATGGTGGCTGGGGTTGGGGAGGGCCCGGGAAAAGTGCGGCCAGCCCCGGCGCGAGCGCGCCCAATAGCGGGCCCGAGCCTGCTCGGAGCCCAAAAAGTCCCGGTACTGAATCGGGCTTCGTGGCTTACTTTCCGGGCCCCGGTAGTCAGGAATTCCCGACTCGGTGGAGCAGCCCGCCCCGGTCAAAGCCACCCATCGGCGCCCCCGCAGGAGGGCCGCCGCCTCTTGAAGAGGGCTCGGTGCAGGGTCAAAGGAAGGAAGTCGCAAGACTATCGCCGGTGAGTGGCGTTTTTATCCTTGTGGCTTCATGCTGTCCAAGGTGCGGGTAATAAGGGGAGTACTCTCCACACCACGCAAGGCGCGTGCGCCCCGAGCGGCGCAAGCGCCCTGGGGTTGGCATCCGCCTTTCGGATGGATCAGTCAAGAAGGACGGAGAAAACCCCACCTTTGGCTTCGCTTGGTGGAACGTGGTGCGGTGTCGATCCTGGTGGTAAGTATTCATCCTGCTGGAGGTGATCCATGGAGCAATTGAACCCCTGCCCGAGCGGCGTCGCCGGCTGCACCGCGACGCTGCACGAGCGGATGATGCAGATTCGACGGGGTACGCGGGGACTTGAAGTTCCCCGAGCGTACTGGCGATGCAGCAGCGAATGCCAGGATCCCCTCACCGGCGGCCCGCTGGAGGTGGTCGATGCCTCCTTGGCTGCCCGCAACGAGGAGCTTGTACGCCTGGGATGGTGGAACCGGTTCGGAGAGGAACTCCCGGTCCCTCTTCCTCCCGGACGGCGGCCCGGGAAGACAAGGGAGCAGCGCGTGACGATCCTCCTCACCGACAACGAGGTGGCGGATCTGGATCGGTTGCGCGGCCAACGAAGCCGAAGCGAGTTCATCCGCGAGACCATGCTCGGCCCGCGCGCGCGTTGAGAAGGTAACGAAAGCACCCGGGGATCAGGTACCGGCTTGGGTCGCACGAAAGTCGGGGTGGGGCGGCGGCTTGCGGCGACGTTTGGTAGCCTGGCCAACTGCCAGCCAAAAGGCCGCTGGGCCTCTGGCCCACCGGCCTTGCGGGGTGTCCGACATACCAGGCTTATTTCCACCTGCCCCCCGCCTTTTATGGGGGTCGCCCTGCCCGGTGGGCTTCATCCCCGCAGAAGGTCAGGCGTCCACCCTTAAGCCCTCAACAGCCACCATGCACAAGTTGAAAGCCGTCGCCGGTCAGCACGGCGATGTCGATACAACCGTCTTCATCCACATCTCCGGCGGTCACGAGGCTGTCGTCATCGGTCCAGGGGGAGGTGAGCATTGTGTAGGTGAGCGGTGTGATAGCCCAGGCCGAAAATCCGGTGCCCGTCGCAAGGCTGGTCAGCAGGCGATGTTGATACTGGACACCATCAAAAAACTGGGCGAGTCGGACCATGTCGGGAAGCTGGTCGTGGTTGAGGTCGGACGTCGCCCAATTGTCGAAATAGAGCGGGTAGGGCGGGGTCCAGTAGAGGGGTAGTTCGGTCGCGGGGGTGTCTGTCTCAGAATTCCAGATTTCCGGTGCATAGTCGTTGAGGGCCGGATCATAGACACTGTAGTTGAGGATCTCCACGTTCCCGTCGCCATCGGTTTCCACCGCATGCGGAGAAAACACATAGTCGGAGCCCAACCGTTTGGTATTCGGGTTCAGAGACCCGGCGAATCCGCCCGCCCCATCGTTAAAGAGCACCACCGGGTTGGTTTGATCGGTTTCGGTATCGGTGAAAATGTCGGGGAATCCATCCCCGTTCATGTCTCCCACCGCAAAAGGATAGGTGTAAATATCGGTAAAGCGGGTGGGAATGGCGATAGAACCGGCCACGGTGAGGGTTCCCGCGCCGTCTCCGGTCCAGACCACATATTCGTTGTTGCGGTTCTGGCAGACCACATCCAGATTTCCATCGTTGTTCCAGTCAACCAGTCGTAGGGTAGACGCGGATGTTCCCGCAAAAGCCGACACCACAAAGCCGGTGGCACTCCCAAAAGCGACGGTCAGTCCGGCCTCGGTGCCGAGCACAAAATCCGAAAACCCGTCTTTGTTCACATCGCCCACGTCCCCATTCGGTACGCCAAAGGTCATGTCGGGACTCAACCAGGTGTCGAAATCCGTGAAGTTCCCCAGGCCGTCTCCCCGCCGAACATGGATCTTGTAGGGAACCAGCGGCACCCCGTTGGTGAGGTCTTCATATACAAAACTGTTGTAGAACAGATCCAGGTGGCCATCTCCATTCACATCCCCAAGGAGAATTCGCTGGGGAATGTCGCTGCGTTCCCCCGGAATGTAGGTGAAATAACCGATGTTGGTCACCTCACCCGGGGTCCAGTTGGTCGTAGGTGGCTCGCCGCTGTCTGCCGTATCTGCCGTATCCTCGGTGCTTCCCGAGTCGTCGGTGGGGAGGGTCTCAGTATCTTCGTTGGTGTCGTTGGCGGTGTCATCGGTGGTGGTGTTGGTGGGTTCACTGTCCTCTTCCGGTGTTTCCGCCGGCGGATGCGCAAAAAAACTGACCGTACCGCAACCCAGCAGGAGCATCGAAATCATGGTGTATTCTCCGGTTGTTGACAGAAGGAAAGCCAGGCAGCATCTTCAGAAAGTGCGTTTTCCGCCTGGAGTGCAAGTAAATGAGGCAGCGCACCGGTGCAGTCCTGGCGGCGCAATCGTAAGCGGGCGGCCACACGATGGAGTTCGACCGCGCGGGTTCCACCATCGGCAGCGAGTGCAGCTTCGGCGACCTGAAGGGCTTCCTCGGTGCGCCCCAGACTGAGCAAGGCGGTCGTACGCATGGCCGCGAGTTCGGAGGCCACCGCTCCCGTCGCATCCGGTCGGGCCAACGCCGCTTCCAGTTCGGGCAGCAGCACGGCGGCCTCCGCAGTCCCCTCCAGCTGGCGCGCCCGTCCGAGGGCCCCCGCCGCAGTCACCGGCAGGCAGGTCGCCGACTGCTCAGCGGTCAGCAGAAAATGTTGGCCCAAGGTACAGTCTACGGACACCTTCCCATGTCGCACCGTCACCAGCGTCCCCAGGGCGTTCCGACGTACGTCGAAGCCGGTACCGACCACGCGCACGCTTCCTTCGTCGGTTATCACCGATAGTTGAACCCCTTGATTCGGTTCAACCTCCACCGACAGATCTCCCTGCTTCCAGTCGATCTCCATCGCCTGTACATCGCCGCGCGCCTCCCCGGTCCCCGCAACCTGCATCTTCACCTGTTTTCCCAGCTTCATGGAGCCATTTTGAAGCACACCATCCACCGAAGGCTGTGGCCACAGCACTAACAACACGCCCGCAGCCATCGCGGCGGCCATCCCGAGGGGAAGCCAGCCACGATTTTTCGGCATCCGAAGATTCTCACGGATCCGACGCTGCATCTCAGCATCTGGCTCGGTCCCGGCCCGATAACGACGCATCGTTTCACGATAGTCAGACATCTTCTTGTTCCTCCAGAAGATGCAGGATGTGGAGTCCTTGCCGCTCTGCTTCCGCACGGAATGCCGCGCGTGCGACCCTCAGGCGACTCTTCACGGTATTGGACGGAATCTCCAGAATTGCAGCGGCTGCCATGGCAGTTCTCTCCTCTGCGTCACACAAAATCAATACCTGTGAATGTGCCTCATCGAGCACATCGAGCACCTGCTGCACCTGACGTGCCAGATCCTTCTGGCCCATCCTTGCTTCCGGCGAATCCAGATGCCCGCGATCGGGCACCTCTCCCGGCCACCAACGCCGCCACCAGGCACGACGCCGATGTTGTTGCACCACCCGAACGGTCACCCCCCAGGCCCAGGGCTCCAGCGGTGCCCCCGGTCGAAGATCGTCGGCGCGACGCAAAAGCACCATCATGGTGTCTTGATCCGCTGCTTCCACATCAATCCGATGCCCACCCAAGCGCCGGCACCAGCCCGCAACCAGCGGCAGCAGGGCGGT
>CAITDR010000512.1 GCA_903891165.1 uncultured Pseudomonadota bacterium | reverse complement strand
TGCGGTACCTTCGTCAATCTGCCCGTTGCAGTTGTTGTCCTGTCCGTCAAAAAGCTCGGTTGCATCGGGATAGGTGGCGGTGCTGCCGTCGTCACAGTCCCCTTCACAGGTGGTAAAACCATCCCGATCGTCGTCCAGGCACTCGTTCACCAATACCTGAACATTGCAGGTATCAGAGAGTCCGCGGGGATCCTGTACCTTCAGGGTCAGAAGCTGCTCCCCACCGATGGCGAGCATCAAATCTTGAACCACCTCCCCACCGGAATCGGGGGCCCCGGTCCAGAGGGTACCTTCCACATTGCTGTCGATGGTCACGGTGAGCTGCGCCGGGTCACTCTCGTCGTCGGTGGCGTTGGCCACCACACGAAGGCTGTCCCCCAAGAGCACACTCTGCCCGTCTACCGGCTCAATAAAGGCGCAGGAAGGTGCCGTATTCAACGAGGGCTTGATGGTGGTGATGTCCTCGCCCGCGCCGCCCAGCACGTCCACGGCGGTCACGGTGATGGCGTGGTCCCCTTCCGAAAGCTCCAGCTCCACCGAAAGATTTCCGCCCTCACAGGCGGTGGGCTCGCCTGCCAGCTCCCAGACCAGCCCATCCAGGGAGGAGGCCACGGTAACCGCCATCTCTGGCAGCTGGGTGCGGTCGTCGTCCACCTGCACACAGAGAGAAAGGGGCACCGCCGGGTCGAACTCGGCGCCATCCACCGGACGAAGGATGGTCACCTCCGGCGGCTTGTCGTCCACTTTGAGGGTTCCATCGGAACAACCTGTTAGGATCAGGGCCATCAGAAGGGCGCGGTTCATGCTCGTCCTCGGTGGGCGCGGTCTATCCTGAGCCGGACCAGATCGGGCGGGCTCCGGTGATGTTCACAGGGTTGTTTCTGAGGTTTCCAGCTACTCACAGACCTCGGTCACGACGATTGCGTTGTTATCTTCCAGGCACTCGGTCACAGAGCTGTAGCCAGAGGCATCCGTATCGACCACCAGGAAAGGTTTCTTTCCCTGGAGATCTGCCACAGCTACTGTAAGCTGCACCCCCTGGGAGGAGCGCCCCGAAGGGATGGGGTCAGGTACCGTAGCCGTTGCGACGACCGTGCCATTGGCTCCGGCGCGAATCCCCACCGACAGGCCCGCGGGCACCTCCTCGGTCCCCGCATTCCACACCCGCGCCACCAGGATCAAGGTGTCCGGGCACTCCTTGGTGCAGACGTCCACCACCTCGGGCACCAGATCGTTCCAGGAGGAGGGCGGCAGGCCGGCATCCCCGGAGCGGTAGTTATTGTACGTAAGCCAATTCGCTGGCTGATTGGTGGGGATACTGCCGTCATCATTGACGTTCGTAATGGTGTAGGCATGCTGGTTCCAAACACTACGACCCGGAGGCCAGGAGTGGTTCTGGTCACCGTAGACAGTGATGCCGTTGGGACCGTTGCCATGCAACATCACAATCTCCACCTCACCATCGGCGTCCACATCGGCCACCATGGGGGTTTCAAAGCCGGTATAGGAAGAGTGATCATTCGAACTCAGCTTCACCGAACCGTCGAGGCCATTGAAGACGCGCACCGTGGTCTCGTCGGCGTAGACCACCTCGGGGTAGCCATCCAGCTCAAAGTCGAAGAGGATCGGACCGGCCGCACCCGAGGAGTCGGTGACCGGCGCCGTCCACAGGCGCGAACCGTTCCAGTGGTAGGCGCGCATTTCATTGCTACCAACTACCACAAACTCGGGGACGCCATCTCCATCCAGGTCATCAATGGCCGGAGGCCCGATATAGTTTGTGTTGGGGAAGCTGTCCTGCCAGCCGGTGGGGGTCATGTCGGACTCCAGGGTCCAGACGCGGTTGCCCTGCACCACCACGATCTCGGGCGAGCCATCCAGATCGAAGTCGGCCACCGCAGGCATTCCGTCGTTTCCACCATTACTATAGAGGGCGGTCCCATTCTTGCGGTAGGCCGCATTGCCCACCACCACCTCCAGCTTGCCGTCGCCATTCAGATCCACAGCAACCGAGGCAGAGCCCTCGTTGTAGGCGTAGTTCTGGTTCATGACTGAACCCACGCCCAAGTTGCCGGTGCCCACCACCTGGCCGTTGCCATCGACGATGTTGCGCCCGGCGATGATTTCGGGGTAGCCATCTGCGTCCATATCGGCGATGGAAGGGTACAAAAAGGTCATCAGGTCGGCGTTGTTGATCTGCGCCCGCCACAGGGTGCGGCCGGTATGATCCATGAGTACCAACTGAGCAGGCCCGTTGGAAGCTACGATCTCCATGTCTCCGTCGGCATCGATGTCGCCCACGGCCACCGCGGATGCGATGTCGGTGGCGTCGCGGTTGATCCACTCGACGGCGCCGGTCTTGCCATCCAGGCAGACCACCCCTTCCCCGGTGTTCGCCATGTAGATGATCTCGGAATTGTCCTGGTTATCGACGATCCCATCCCCATTGTCGTCGTCCAGCTGGGCGGCCACTGCCGGGCCGTAGCCCATATGACCACGAATGGTCCACTCCTTCACCGGGGTAAAAGTCCCCTGCGAAACAGGAACATCACACTCCGTGTTCACGACCACGTCGATAGCCCCCGCCGAGGTCGCTTCGCAGGCGTCTACCTCTATCGGCAGGGATTCCCCTGCGGTATCCTGACTTTCGGAGTCCAGGACACCTTCATTGTTTTTGGCTCCGGATACATCATATTCGGAGCAGGCGGAGAGAAGGGGGAGGAGGATGAAGAGACGCATGGGCGGTAGTGTAGCGCAAAAACGGAGCGGTGGCTGCATTCGCCGAAAGGCAAGACGGTGCATAGTTTGGAGTGGAGGGGAAAATGATGCAGTGGAGCTCAGCGGTCTCGACGCGGAACCAGGGTGCGGAGGCCCTGGCGGAAGTGGTGGGCAAGCTGGCCGGGCCGAAGCCCGACCTGGTGCTTCTTTTTATGACCCACCATCATCGAAACAGCGCGGAGGAGCTGCTCAAGAAAATCCAGGCTGCATATCCGGGGGCGCGGATTTTCGGCTGTGCCGGGGGTGGGGTCGCGGGTGGAGGGCGAGAGGTGGAGGAAGGACCGGGCCTGTCGCTGACCCTGGCGCAGCTACCCGACGTGGAGATCGAAAGTTGGCACCTGGGCGAAGGCAGCGATTTGTCCGCCTGGGATCGGCCACTTCCAGAGCAGGATCCAGCCATCCTGGTGCTGGCCGACCCCGCTACGTTGCCGGTGGATGCGCTGCTGCGAAGCCTGGATCGGCGGTGGCCGGGCTGTCCGAAGGTGGGCGGGCTGGCAAGCGGTGGCCAGGCCCCCGGGGAAAACCTGCTCTTTTTGGATGGAGATGTCCACCGGGACGGGGCCGTGGTGCTGTCCTTATGGGGGGACATTCAGCTACGCAGCGTGGTGGCTCAGGGCGCAAGGCCGCTCACCGAGCCGATGACCGTCACCCGCGGGCACTACACGCGGATCTACGAGCTGGACGGCAAGCCGGTGGTGCAGGTTTTAGAGGAGCTATTCGGGCGATTGGGTGAAGAAGAACGAGAGCTTTTTCGTGGAGCCCCGCTGGTCGGCCTCTCCGACATGGACTCTCCCCGGCGGGGAGACTGGCTGGTGCGCAACCTGACGGGCCTGTCGCGGAAGGAGGGCACCGTCATGGTGGGGGCACTGGTTCAGGAGGGCCAGAAAGTCGCCTTCCACCTACGGGATCGAGAGACGGCCCAAGCGGATCTGGCCGAGCTGCTGGCACGGGGACGGCAACATTTGAGGGGGCAACCCGCCGCGGCCACACTCCTCTTTTCCTGTATGGGGCGCGGAAGTGGACTTTTTGGTGAGCTTCACTACGAAAGTCGCGAGATCCAGCGGATTCTCGGTGGCGCTGGCCCGGCCGGGTTTTTCTGCGGCGGAGAGATCGGTCCGGTGCATGGGCGGAGCTGGCTGCATGGATTTACCAGCTCGATCGGGATAGTTTCGACGCGGGGGTGGAGCTGAGGGGGCGGCGAAGGGGGGAAGCTGCTGCGCGGGTGGTCGTGGGGCCGGTACAAAAATGAATGAAGGTTCATTCGGAAGAAGTACAGGTAATAAGAGGAGGATCGCCAGCACCACGCAAGGCGCGTGCGGCCCGAGCGCCGCAAGCGCCCGGTGTTGGCATTTCCAGGCCGTCGATCCTGGTGTGGGTGTATGCGCTTACCCGGTCCTGACGGTGGCCTTCGCCTCGGCGACGAGGGCCTCGGCGATGTCCACCGGGATATCGGTGCCCAGAGTCTCAATGAAGAAAGACCCCATCGCGTCCCAGAACAGTACGCGCGCCACCGTCTTCCGCTCTCCACGCCGGATGCAGTGCAATTCCACCCCGGACCAACCGTCCCCGTTGTTATGCACTGGATTCGAGATGAACCGAGCGTCCCCCCAGACACGATCCATGTTCCTCCTAAGGACGTGACCGCACAGCCCCAGCCCACCCAAAGGCGCCTGCGGCGCTCGGGCCGCACGCGCCTTACGTGGTATTGAAAAGACTCCCCTTATTCCCCCCAACAAAAAGCTCAGCCCGCCCAGGCCAGACTCACCACCGGCGTCCAAAAAGAGCCCGCCACGTTGATGTCGTGCTGGATGCCCAGGGCGCCCACAACGGTCTTGGTCTTCAGACCCAGACCCAGACCCCATGAAAATTCGTGGCCGATGTAAAAGTCCATGCCCGCATTTGCACCGCAAGCCGCACCGACGCCGCGCTCACAGGACTTGATGGTGCCGATGATGGAACCCTCCTTGATCTGGCGATCGGGATTGGTCACAAAGGTAGGTGTCAGGCCGATATAGCCATAAAAGATGCGCGGCCCGATCACGACGTTCAGGGGGATATCCACCCCGCCGGTGGACTCCATCTTCGCCTGGCCGGCGCTGGAGCTGTACATATCGTAGAAGCCGGTCAGACCCAGGGTGATACCCCACATATTCTGGCGGGCGCCGAAGGACTCGCCCAGGTGGATCTCCAGGCCGTTCAGCGAGCTGCCCGCGGTGTAGCTGGCGCCTACAAAAGCGTCTCCCGTCCAGGGTTTTTTCCAGTGGCGCAGCCCCACATCCGCACCCGCCACCACCGAAGCCACCGCCCCGTCCTTGCCGGAGCCGATCTGCACTCCCCCACCGGGCCGGACGTAGGGCTTCAGGCGCCACTCGCCGATCCGCATGGTCTTGAAGATTTTTCCGACATCCTCTTCGTTGTTTTTCTTGCCACCGTTATTGTTGTTGTTGGAATTGTTGCCGCCGTTGTTGCTGCTTCCCCCCTTCAGGCTGGAGCTACGCTCAGCGGTCTCCGGGCTGGCTGCGTCAACGGGGGTGGCATCTTCGGCAAAAACCATCATCACAGCGGCAAGAAACATGAAAAACTCCTTGGGATCGGCCTGCGACCTCGGGTGGAACTAACACGGCGGCAGAGAAACAACGCCTTATGCGCCCCTCTATTCCCTGGCGAAGCCGCGTGCACATCGGTTGTGGTGATAGGGGTGCACGTTGGAAGAGTCTTTTCCGGGCCCGGACAGACGGGGCCTCACAGGTCGGGCAAAATTGCGGTATGAGGGGGCAGCGCAGCGCGGAGTCTGCGACGGAGGGGGAGGAGTTGAGTATCACGATCATAGGCCCTGAACGCCCGGATCCGGTGCTTCCGCAGCTTTTGAAGCGCGACGGCATCCGGGGACCGGTGGCGCTGATCTCCGCCGGATGGCGGCAGGACGAGGCGCGGGATGAGCCGCTGCGCGCGGCTTTGGGTCTCACCGTCCATAACCTTGGGATCTACAAAGCTTTTCAGGAAGTGGAGCGCCATGCTCCTGATCTGGCGCGTGCTTACACCAAAAAGCAGGCGGAGCTTCAAAAATTGAGGCTGGGCTACCACGATGCCATCGTGGCCGGGCTCTCCGGCTGTATGAAGCTGTATTCCAACAAGAGGGATCTGGAATGTCCCTGGTTCAAACAGGCGGTTGCCCACCTGAGAGACGTGGATGCGCTGTGGTTGAAGGAGGCCGATCGCCTGCACCAGGGTTTTGAGGAGGAGGTCCACCCCTTCCGACATCGGCTGGTTCGTGCGGAAATTTCGCGGATGGCCGACATCCTGCGCGGCTGCGAAGCCGTGTTGATTGCCGGTGGTCATGTGGGGGTCCTGCGGAACCGGATGTTCTTCTTCGGTCTGGAGCGGGTGCTGCACCGACAGAAAATCTACGCATGGTCGGGCGGAGCAATGGTGCTTTGTGAGCGGATCCTTCTCTACCACGACTTCACACCCTATGGGGTGGGAACGGCGGAGGTACTGGATCGGGGAATGGGGCTGGTTCCCGACGTATGGCTCCTGGCGCATGCACGTCAGAGGCTGAATATGGCCAACCACGACGCATTGGCGGTGATGACGGCGCGGCTGGGACCGCAGCGGGTGATAGGGGTGGAAAACGGAGCGATCCTTGTAGGGAGCAATTGTGAGAGCAGGGGCCGGGCAGAGAGCGCGTTTGAGTTCCAAAAAGACGGAACCGTCCGCGACCTGGGGAGTGGGGATGCAGCGCGTACTTGAGCTGATTCGGCTGATCGAGCGGAGCCCGGCGCATGCCAACATGCTCCTGGAACGTCTGGTTGCAACCTCAACCTTTCCACTGGTAGATGAAGATCAAGCTACCTTTTTCTTCTGGGATGGCAGGCCGGCAGACCAGGTCTTCCTGCAGCACTGGGTCTGGGGCCTGCCCGCCCGAGTCGAGTTCAGGCCGATTCCGCATACCGATGCCTTCTATCTACCTCTTTCGCTGCCCAAACGGGCGCGCATTGAGTACAAGTTCGAAGTGGTGCGGGGCGGAAACGGGCGATGGACCCCGGATCCCCGGAACCCGAGGCGGGCCTACGATCCCTTTGGTTCCAACTCGGTATGTCCCAGTTTTGGCTACGAAGAGCCGGAGTGGACCCGGCACGACCCCAGCTCCCGGAAAGGAGAGCTGCACGAGCACCGGCTGCACTCCAAAGCCTGGGGGGACGAGCGGCATTTTCAGGTCTACGTGCCCGCAGAAGCGCGCCCCGGAAAGAGCTACCCGCTCCTCATCGTCCACGACGGCAAGGACTTTTTGAACTTCGGCGGGATGCAGCAGATCCTGGACAACCTGATCCACCGGCACGAGATCGAGCCGATGCTGGTCTGCTTCACCTCTGGCGTCGTTCGTAATCCGGAATACGCGGCGAACCCAAAGCAGGCCGATTTTTTGAAGGAAGACCTGCTGCCCTGGCTGGAGCACCACTACAGCGTGAAGGAGGGTGCGCAGCACCGGGGGCTGATGGGCGCCAGCTTCGGCGGCGTCTCCTCTCTCTACACGGCGGTTCGGCACCCCGACACTTTTGGTAGGTTGATGCTCCAGAGTGGCTCCTTCGCCTTTACGGATGTAGGCGAGCACGAGCGCGGGCCACTGTGGGATCCCATCGTCAGCTTCATAAATGGCTTTCGTGAAAATCCAAGCAAAATCAATAGCCGCATCTACCAGTCCTGCGGCACCTTCGAGAGCCTGATCTACTACAACCGCAGCTTGTACCCCATCTTCCAGAAAGTGAGCCAGGGGGTTCACTTCACCGAAGCGGCGGACGGCCACAACTGGATCAACTGGCGCGATCGGTTGCGTGAGGGGCTGACCTGGCTTTTCCCGGGGCCGTTGTGGATGTATTATGAGTGAGCGGGAGGGCTGATGGCTGCTACAGCCCCTATCCCCCCATCAGGCCACGGATCAGGGCGTCCGTCGTGTCGTCCGCCGGATGCCAGGCTTCGATGCGCAGCTCGCTGGCGGTGACATCGAGCGCCGTACCCAGGGTGGTGATCGTGGAAAAGAGGCTGGCAACCTGATCACCGATGCGAATCTGCATGGGCAGCAGCACCATCTGAGGCGGAGGTTTGGCGTCGGTCAGCAGGGCCGCCACCCCCGGAAGCTCCAAAAGCGCCGAAAAGCGCTCCATCGCCCGACGATCGCGGCCCCCGGCCAGCTCGGCCCGGGCGTTGTGCAGCACCCAGCGGGCCACTTCCTCCCAGTTTACGATGGCCCCGCGCATGCCCAGCGCCGGGTCGAAGGTAAGCCGGAGGAGGTCGAGGCGCGGCGGCGGAAGAAGGGTGTAGGCGGGAACCTGCTGCCCCAGCAGTATCCCAACAAAAAGGGCCATGGCCTCGTTTACCATCACCACCTGGTGGTCTCGGTCCACCGCAGATGCGGCGAAGGGCTCGGACTGGCGCAGCAGGAGGCGCACCGCCTTCGCCAGCTCGGTGCCATGGGCGTCCTCCCAGCGGGTTTCCCGGTGGATGGGCAGATAGCCCGCCGCGCAGAGGAGGGCATTGCGGTCCCGCGCACCCATACAGAGCGAAGAGGACAGGCGCATCAAAAGCTCCCGGCTTGGCTCTGCACGCCCCGTTTCCACACAGGAAAGGTGCCGCGCGGAGACGCCCCCCAACGCCGCCAGATCGAATTGGCTCAAGCCGCGACTTTCCCGGCATTGCCGCAGGATCCAGCCCACAGGGCTCAAGGTCGCTTCCTGGCTCATACGCGACATTATCGCACCGCAGGGGCGCCCGTCGCGGTCGGACGCAGCAGGGCGCGTTCCCGTACGATCAGGTACAAGCCGGGGCTCAGGCTCCCGAAGATCAGGGTCCCGAGAATCCAGGGCCAGGCGGCCACCTTCCGCTGCCGCGCATCGGCCACCAGCCAGACCCCCACCAGAAGCAGCGCAAAGACCAGGTCCGAGAAAATCTGGCCGGTACCCCAGTTGAGGAAAGCCTGTTGGAGAAGGCCCCAAAGGCTGTAGTCCAGAAGGGTGCGCGCGGTGATGGCCGTGTGTACGGCGTAGACGACGATCAGGGCAAAAAGGCGGGCGGAGGAGGGCTGAAGAAACATCGGAGGCTCCTTGGATGATCCCATGTCGCCCGCCAAGGTCATGGCCGCCATGACCTGCGAGGTCATGGGGAGCGGTGCACAGGCCCCTCCCTCCCCCTCTCCCTTCACTGAATGAACATTCATTCAGCAGAAGGGGTGGGAATAAGGGGAGTTCTCTCCACACCGCGCAAGGCGCGTGCGGCCAAAGCGCCGCAGGCGCCTTCGGGAAGGCATCGGGCGCCTTTTCCTGTCGCGGCTGCAGCGGCGAGTGGTTAGACCTCTCGCCCCTTTCGGAGACTCCATGTCCACCCGCCTCATCGGCCTTTCCCTCGGTGCCGACCTCTGCTGGCCCGCCTGCTTTGAAGAGATCGTCAAGCGCCTCAGCCTGCAGCTTGAACTCGGCAGCGAGACGGTGGATTTTGCGGTGGAGCGGGTGCGGATCGAGCCCTACGACATCCGCTACAAGCCCCGCTACGACATGGTGATCGACCGGATCACCCACTGGTTTCCCATGACCCGGGAGTGGGTGAAGAAGATCCAGGTGATGGACGGCGTCTATGTGCTCAACAACCCCTGGATGATCCAGGCGGCCGAAAAGCACACCACCTACTGCGCCATGGCGCGGCTGGGCTTTCCCGTCCCGGAAACCTGGATCATCCCGCCCAAGGCCTACCCCGACCAGGGCGATGTTCCCTACACCACCCGCACCTACAACGACCTGTTCAAGCTGGAAAACATCGGGGACGCCGTCGGCTATCCCGCCTTCCTGAAGCCCTACGATGGCGGCGCCTGGCGTGGGGTCAGCCGGGTGAAGGACCACAAGAGCCTGCACCACAGCTACAACGAGTCTGGCGAGCAGGTGATGCACCTTCAAAAGGCAGTGGACCCCTGGGACATTTTTGTGCGCGGCATCGGCATTGGCCCTCAGGTCAACGTCATCAAGTACAACCCCGATGCCCCTCTGCACGGTCGCTATGAAGTGGCCTTCAACTTCCTCTCTGCCGAAGAGTGGCAGACCCAGGCCCGCTATGTGCGCGTGATCAACGCCTTCTTCTGCTGGGACTACAACTCCTGCGAGTCCCTTCGGAAGGGCGGAATCCTCTACCCCATCGACTTCGCCAATGCCTGCCCCGACTCGCAGATCACCAGCCTGCACTTCCACTTTCCGTGGATGGTGCGCGCCATGGTCAAGTGGTCGCTCTACTGCGCCGCCACCCGCCGCAAGCCCAAGCTGAACCCCAACTGGCAGCCCTACTTCGACATCGCCGACCAGGACATCCCCTTCGCCGAGAAGCTTGAAGCCTACGACGCTCTGGCCCGCGACCATTTTGAGACCGAGAAGTTCGAGGCTTTCTGCGCCAAACACCTCGGCCATGTGGATGAAGTCTGCATGGAGTTCTTCGGAACCAAAGAGTGCCTCGAAATCTTCCGGAAGAAGGTCGCGCACCTCTATCCCAAGCATGAAGTCGATGAATTCACCAACCACTTCTTCGGGCTGGTGCAGTTCTGGCGGAAGACCGAGTCGGAGAAGCAGGCGCAGAAGCAGGCCCAGGCACTGCCCAACTGGACAGGTGGCAAGGCGGCGGTATGAAGCACCGTCACCAGCGCTGGGTCAGCCCATCGCTGGGGCGGCCCATGGATGTGGCGATCTTCGGGGATCGTGGGCGCCCGCTCCTGCTTTTTCCCACGGCGGGCGGCGACTTTTTAGAGGCCGAGCGCATGGAGCTGATCG
>CAITDR010000511.1 GCA_903891165.1 uncultured Pseudomonadota bacterium | reverse complement strand
TCGCGCCGTTCACGTCCCAAGGCGCCCAGGCCACGCCCGCCCAGACGCGCGAATCCGAAAGATCCGTACTTTCCCCGTTCCAATCTACATCCGCCCCCGCCGCGGCGTAGGTGGTGTAGCCCCCAAAGGAGTGGCCCACCACCGCGTAGCCATCGGCGGGGTCCAGACAGCCTTCGTAGCTTCCTCCTGCATCGTTTTCTGACAGGGCCCAGTCCACCGCGTCCGCCAGATCCTGGGGACGGCGCAGGGCAATCTCCTCGATCGTGCCGCTGTCATCCAAAAAGGTGTTGCCGGTGTGGTCGGGCGCGACCACTATCCAGCCGTGGCTGGCGAGGTGTTCGCCGAAAAAGGGTGATTGCCAGCGCATTCCGCCGCTGCCATGGCTGAAGGCCACCAGGGGGTGGGCCGCCGCGCAGTCCGGGGCGGCATTTTCGATGGCTTCTCCCTCCAGAAGGTCGTCGTAGGTGATCTTGTTCCCATCGGCAACTTCTTGCGTCGGGTACCAGATCTGCACCGGCAGGGTCACACCGGTACTCCCGACGATCTCGGTCTCGGCCGAGGCGGCATTCCAGGGGCCGGGGGCGCTGTAGTCCGTGGGCGGGATTTCTTCCTCCGGTGGCACTTTTTCCGGGATACAGGCGGACAAAAGCAGGGTCAGCAGCGCGGTATGTCGGGCAGTCATGGTCACCTCGGCGGGTCTCTATCCCAATCAGAGGGCGGCGGCGCGTTTTCACGTTAACGGGTGCCATGCTGCTCTTCCTCCTCGCCTGTGACCCTTCCAAGACGCCCGATGACTCTGCCGCCCCCGCGGACTGCACAGCCACAGTTCCGCAGGTGCAACGCCTGGATGTGCCCACCGGCTACCGGACCATCGACATCCCCGTGGATGCGCCCTGGCTGGCCGAGGCGCGTACCGTGCCCATGGGCCTGTGGTACAACACCGAGGAAACCGAGGGAGATGGCGCGATGTTCCTGGGGATGTTCCCGGACAGCAACTCACTCATGGACGCCCCCTTTGCCGACCCCAAGCCCGGCTGCAAGCTGCCGCTGATCGTATACAGCCACGGATCTCAGGCCTGGGGAGGGAGCAATTCCCCGCTGCTGCGGCATCTGGTGTCCCAGGGTTGGGTGGCCGCCGCTCCGGATCACGTGGGCAACACTCTGGCCGATAATGTAGAGCCGCGCCCGGTGAGCTTTTCGATCACCCGTGTCGCCGATATCCGCTCCACCATCGACGCCATCGAAAATCTACCGGAGAGTGATCCGCTCTATGGCCGTGTGGATACCTCAAAAGTGCTGCTGATGGGTCACAGTTTTGGCGGGCAGACTTCCTGGCTGATGGCCGGCCCCACGCTGGACGCCGCCACCATGGCCAGCCGCTGTGAGGAGGGGGCTCCCGGCTGTACGCAGGCCGAGCTGGACGCTTTCGAGCTTCCCATGGATGATCCTCGGATTGTTGCGGTCATGCCCTTGGACGGTTTTGCGGGCAGCGACGTGGTGGCACCTGAGGGCTGGGCCACGGCCGACCGGCCCATCCTCTACCTCAACAAATCCAGCGATGGCGACGACGAGGCCTTTGTCACCGCCGCAGGGACCAATATGATCTGGGCCCGCTTTGAGGGCGCCTGCCACGAAACCTTCAATAATTCGCCGGTCTTATGCGATGGATGGGACAAGGCCTACGGCCTGGATCTGACCGCCGCCTTTATGACCTCCTTCGCAAGCGAGCAGATCCTGGGTTTGGTCCAGGATCCCTACATCGGCATCCTCGATGGGACCAACTCGCTGGATTCGCGGATCCGCGTCCAGATGACGGACAGCGCCAGCCCCTGATATCAGCAAAGAGCGCGGATCTCCCTGGTCAAAATGCCACGTGGGCTGTCGATCTCCGCCACATCTCCCGCCTCCAGACCGGCCAGGGCCTCGCCGAGGGGTGCAGAGGGGGAGATGATGGTCACCAAACGCTCCCCGATGCGGACGCGGCCCCCACCCACCGGTGCCATAAAGAGCAGATCCTCGTCCAGCTGGATCAGCGCCCCTGCCTGCACCACCTTGGACTGCCAGGAGGCGTCAAAGAGCTGGAACCAGGCCACCAATTGGCGAAGGTCGGCAATGCGGAAGGCCAGACCCCGCGCCAGGTAGGAGGCTTCCGTGGAGCGGGTGTCGTACTTGCCCTCGTTTTTTGTTTCATCGGAGCCCACTTCGTCGCTGGCGGCGGCGGCCATCCGCTCCAGGGCGGACAGCTCGCTTTCCAGGGAGCTGCAGAGTGCGGCAACGATCTCGGCTTTGGGGGGCAGGGACATCGGCGCCGTGTAGCCGGTTGTGGGGTCGAAGGACAGGGGAGGAGAGACTGAATGAAGCCTCATTCAGAAGAGAGGGAAGTCGCGCGCCCGCTTTTTTCGGGATAGAGCAGCGGGTATGTCGGCCGCCTACGAAGAGCACCTGGAGTGGTACACGCGCCTGCTCCTGCACGCGCCAAGCCGGGCGCTGCTGCGGAAGGGGCAGCTACCCGAGGCAGCGGAGTGGCTACCCATGCTGGATAAACTTGAAGAGTTTGCACAGAGCCTGATAGACAAACGGGTGGGTGAGTTCCGACGGGCGCTGCCGAGAAGCCTACGGCTCTGTCCGGGACTCGCCGTGGACTATCGAAGCTGGCTGGCGGAGAATCCGGCAAGGGAGGAGGCCAGCGTCCTCCCACCCGGTCTGGTGGAGGCCCTGCGTGCCGGCCCCGCCCTGTGGTGTGGCCGAAGCACATCCTCCTCCCCCGCTGCCGCCGAATTGTACCGCTTCGAAGTGCTTTCCCAAGCCAGCCGGATCGACGGAAAAGAGAGGTTCCTCCGTACCGAAAGTCCCATCCACGCGCTCTACGAAGCCCTGGCCGAAGGCCCGCTGCCGCAGGAGCCCGAAGCGGCTCCCCATCGCTATCGCTTTACGACGATTGTCCAATGGAAACCGGCATGATCCGCACCGGTTTTGGCTATCGACGGCCCTGGTACGGCCCGCTGATCCGGGGCGAGGTGCAGCCGCGGGTGATCGAGGTGGTGCCCGACCACTTCTTTGCCCGACCCGAGGCCCTCCGTCCGCTTGCGGATCGCTTTGCGATTGTGTTGCATGACGTCGGCTGCTCCATCGCCACCCCCGGACTCGACCCCTGGCGTCTCCAAAAGCTGAAGGAGATCGTCCAGATCTCCGGCGCTTTGCGCTTCAGCGACCACCTCGCCCTGACCCGGAGCCCCGGCGGTCTGGCCCTGGGCCACCTTGCCCCGGTGCCGACGACCCCCGTCGCTTTGCAGACCTGTTGTGATAACCTGCGGCGGCTGCAGGATGTCCTGGGCATCCCGATCGCCGTGGAGAACATCTTTCAGAGCTTTGATTGTCCGGGAATGCCGGTCGGGGACTTTCTGGAGGTGCTCCTGGCGACAACGGGGGCAGGGCTACTCCTCGACCTGACCAATATCCTGTTGGAAGCACGGAATCGATTGGAAGATCCCGAGGAAAGGCTGAAGCAGTTTCCCGTGTCCCGGGCGGTGGCGGTCCATCTCGCCGGTGGGCATCGTGGCCGACGTGGCTGGGTGGATAGCCACAGCCGCCCGGTCGAAGTGGATAGCTACAAATTGTTGAAATTGCTCCGGGGGAGGGCCGCGATCAGCGATATTGTGATAGAGTGGGATGAAGCGCTGCCCGATGTACAGGTCATTGCGGCCCAGGCAGACGAAGCGCGGAGGTGGTGGGAGTCATGAGCGTAGAAGATGCAGAAGTGGCGCTGCGTCGCGCCGATCTCTACGATGCGGGACTGCTACAGGAGGCCGCACGGGATCAGCTTTCCCGGGCCTTGAGGAACTGGCGCGGTGCGAAAATTGCCTTGGTAAAAGGTGATCTTTCTGACTACCGTTCGCTGTGGGGGCGGCTGGGCCTGGACAGGCAGGAGAACCTGCTGCTGATCTGCAACGGGCAGCGTTGGGAGGCCAAGGGCTGGGGGCTGGACCCCGCCGAGATCACCCGTCGGCTGGAGGCGGCCGAGGCGGCACTCGCGGCCGACCAGGTGGAGGGCCTGAAAACGGCGCTGACTGGCTTGCAAAAAGGCGCCTTTGGGCCTTCTGACTGGCTACCCTACGCAGCGGGAGCCGGTACTTTTACAGCGGTGGTGCTTGGGGTTGCGGGATTGGCCTTCCTGCACCGGCGAGGCCAGCTGATCGCCGAGCGGAAAGCCTCCTATGACGAGGCAAAAGCCATGGTGGAGGAGGAGTACGCCGCCGTGGTTTTGGCCGCCGACGGCATCCCCGCCAACGATCCGCTGTGGGATCATGCACAACGGCTGAAGCGTGGGCTGGTCGCCCTTAGCAAATCGGAAGAAGATCCAGCGGTAATTCGGGGGAAGGCAGAGCACTACCAGGCCGAGCTCGCGGCGCTTCGCACCCGTCTCCGCACCCGCACGCACTATCCATAGTTTCTGGAGTTACAATGGTAGAAGGCAGCCTTAAGATCGATCTCCCTTCGGTGGAGACGCGGCGGCCCATGACCCTTTGGGAGTCCGTGCGGAGCCTGTTTGGGGCCCGGATCGACCTGAAGAGTGGCCAGGAGGTGCTGACCGTCGGGGCGATGGGCATGTTGGAGGGCCTCTATTTTGCCCTTCGGGACGCGGGAATTGAGGATGCGGTCAGCCTGCTTATCGACCGACGGGTGATCTACCACGACCGGGAGGGGCATAGCCACGACCTCAACCTGCTCCTGCAGGCGGCCGAGGAAAGTGGGCGTCTGAACAAAAATTTCCGGGAGATGCACCTGGTCATGGCCTGTAGCCATGCCGGGCTGCAGGTGATCCTGGACATGAAGGTGCGGGCGCTGAACCCTGTGGGGGTGCCCGAGCTGGAGATCCACCTCTCGGGGCGTCCCATCGATCTGCGGGCCGCCCCAGGCGAAGATGCGGCCACCTACGCCGAACGTCTGCGCTCCTTCTCCGCCGATCCCGGTAACTTCCGCGGCCTCTGCGTTGCGATGGACGAGCTGGGCAGCCGCCTGTCCCAGCAGATCCGGACGCGGCTTCCCGCGCTGAGCGTGCAGCAGACCCATGCTTGGACGCAGCTTTTACAGCCAGACAAGGTGAGTCTCCGCAACATCGGAAAGGCGCCCTGGAATGGCGGGGCAGGCTGGCGTGACGCCCCCACCTCCCAGCGTGGTAGCGGCGGGGATCGCTATGGTGTTTATGTACATGACCCCGGCTGGGACTTCACGAATTTTCTGATGTGGAACGCCCTGATGCACCACCATCACCCCAACGTGGTGGTGGTGGACCGCAGCGGCGCGGAGGCCTCGGGCGGAGGAGTCGACAGCACCGACGTCCAGATCTCCCCCGAAGGCCCCAGCGTGGACGAGGCCGCGATGGCCGCCGATGGCTGGGGCGGCTCGGACACCTCGGAAGGTGCCGACGGCTGGGGCGGAAGTGACGTGGCGGACGGCTGGGGCGGCTCGGATGTGGGCGACGCCGGCGGCGATGGGGGAGGAGACGGAGGTGGGGATGGGGGAGGGGACGGAGGAGGCGGAGATGGCGGATCCAGCTGTGGTTCCAGTTGCGGCAGCTCCTGCGGCGGGGGCTGTGGAGGGGGAGGGGACTGAGATCAGGAGCTGAGGCGGGCACCTTTAGGTTCACCAGGCTTGCTGCTCGGCTTCTTGCGTGGAGGCATTGGCTCGCCGAAATGAGCGAGCCATGCGGCATCAGCCAGATCCTCTCCCTCCTGCATCTGCTGCTGGTCGATCCAACAAAAAGGCGCTTCGCCGGTGTCCGGGCCGATGCAGGTGGGGCACTCCCAATGGGGAACCTGCACGGTGAGCGATCGCTCCCCTCGGGTCACGCGCAAGGGGTGGGACATCAGGGTGGCCGGACCGCGACAACGGGAACAGGTACGCATGTTCACTGGTCCACCGTCCCCTTGACCTCACTTACCCTGCTTGGAAGCCTTTACATCCCAAATAACCGCACACCAGGCATCTTTTTTTGATTCACCAAAGACGGTTTTTTCGGCAAGAATGCCCTTCCCTTCTCGGGTCTGAATGGCCTGTCCGGTGATCTCAGAGGCGGAGCCGGTGAGCTTGTAGGAGGTGAGCGCGGAGCTGTACCCCTTGCCCACTCCAACCAGGGAGATATGGCTCTTTTCGGTATTACCCTTGAGAGACGTGATTTCACTATTGCCCTGAACATTTATTTGGAAGGACCCGTTTTCGTTGGTGTTAACGGTCCACATGGCGGCTTGGGTTCCACCAGTAACATCCGGGCAGGATCCGTCCTTGTAGGTCATAGTGACGGCCCATACTCCGCCAAATTCCGAAGGAGCTCCGGAATTGCCCACCAGTCCGCAACCAATCGCCGATAGCAATGCAAATCCGAGGGTGAGACGAAAAAACATGTGAGCTCCAGTAGGAAAATGTAACCCACGTGGCGCCCAGGGTCAATCCATACTCACATCCCATCGCACCCGCCCCGCCGGGGTCTCCACCGTCGGCAGGCTACAATCTTCGCCCGCACCCGGACAGCTCTCCAATTGCAAGGGCTGTCCCGATGCTGCCCGGGCCTCGATCAGCTTGGCCCCCCAGGATTCGATGGCGTCCTGCACCGTGCCCAGGCCCACGCCCAACGGGCTCAGTGCATAGTGAACCCGCAGCGGCGGCCCCTGCTCCACCTGGCGTAGCACCAGACCGGCGGCCTCCAGCTCCTTCAGGCGCAGGGACAACATCCGGTCGCCGATAGAAAGACGTTCGGCCAAGGCCGAAAATCGAAGCTCTCCCCCCCGCAGCTCGTGCAAAATCACCCCGTTGTGGGGACGCCCGAGGATCTCCATGGCGGTCTTGAAGGCGACGCAGCTTGGTGGGGTGCCGGGCATGTGCCCTCCTGGTGACAAAGTAGGCCGGGAAGGGACTTCTGACAAGGGCTTTTGGGAGATACTTCTTTTTTGATAGTAGCTCTGGATGAGAAGTGACAAAAAAGTTGGCACAGCTCTTGCGGGGGCGGCGGCGGCGGCGGCGGCGGCGGCGGCGGCGTAGCATTCTGATGGGCGGTTCGTAT
>CAITDR010000510.1 GCA_903891165.1 uncultured Pseudomonadota bacterium | reverse complement strand
TTCAAGGTAGC
Organism: uncultured Pseudomonadota bacterium; assembly: GCA_903891165.1. Lineage (GTDB taxonomy): Bacteria > Myxococcota_A > UBA796 > UBA796 > SXON01 > CAITDR01. The sequence goes on along the minus strand of CAITDR010000510.1, from coordinate 3,048 downwards.
TTCTGCGGTGCCTGCAGTCGTGAGTTTGCCCTCTACCACATACTCCGTCCCGTCGCCTTCGGTGAAGCGCCCGCCACTGCCAAACACCCGTAGGGTCCGGTCGAGATCCGCCTCAGTAGCATCGACCAAATCGGCATCTGCGCCCTTCAAAAAAGTGTCCGGTGCCGTCGTGAAGGTGGGCACAATCGAAGCGGCGGGGACGTAGACGGCGATGCTGTCCAGCGGTACCTCCACGTTGCCACCGCTGCTCTGCGCGCCGGTCCACCAATCATACCAGACAGTTTCTGTGGGGAGATCAACTTCTCGCTGGGTTTTTCCAGCCTCCAGGACCGGGGCTACGTAGAGTTGGGGACCCAGCATCCAGGCGTCGATGGCCTGCCAGGAGGCGGAGGGGTAGACCAACGCGGGGTGGAGCACCAGCGGAGTGCCGACCAGCCGCGCCTGTTCGGAAAGTCCATGAAGATAGGGGAAAAGTCGGGCATGCTCGCGGCTGTAGCGTGCGAAAAGCGCGAGCGTTTCCTCGTCGCTATCAAAGGCCCAGTTGCTGGTGTCGAAGGCGCCGTGGTGCGTACGCATGATCGGGGAGAAGGCGCCCAGGGTGCACCAGCGGAACCACAGCTCCTTGGTGGAGGGGTCGTTCCCCAGCGACGAGTAACCGCCGATATCGTGCGCAAAAAACGGAACTCCGCCGATTCCCAGGCCGATCCCCATGGGGAGCACCGTCGGGAGGCCATCATCTTTGTCGAAGGTGGTGCGCTGATCCCCGGCCCAGGAGACCGGCGATAGGGTGGAGCTCCCATTCCAGCCGGAGCGCGAAAACACAACCGTATCCAGCCCTTCGGTCAGCTCGCGGTTGGTCTCCTGCCACCAGAGGGGGTAGGCGTTGTGCTGCTCCATCGCATCGGCCCCGACCAGCACTGCATCGGGCGGGAGCCACTCCGCAAAATCGGCCATCCAACCATCAAATCCGATGTCTACCGCCGCCTGCATCTTCTCCTGTGCCCAGGCCCGCGCCTCCTTCCGACTCAGGTCCAGCACCGAGGTGGGCTTGAAGGTGACGCCCGGAAACCAGTAGGGCTGGCCATCCGCTTGGCGGATCAGGTAGGGCTCAGCTTCAACAGCGGCGAGGCTATCCTGCGCGATGAAGGGGGAGAAATAGGCAAGCCATGCAAAGCCCCGGCTGGCCAATTCGTCGGCAAGCAACTCCGCATCTGGATATTTTTCGCGGTCCAGCTCCCACTCGGCGGAGAGATGGTAGCCAAAACTGTAGTCCTCGCCGCCCTTCCAATCCTCGGTCCAGATCGCAGAGGAGGAAGCACCCGAAGAACGCAATTTCTCCGCCACCGCGCGGACCCGCTCCACACCACGAATGGCATCGTTCCAAGCCCCTCCCAGCGCCCAATCGGGCGGGACGGCGGGCTCACCCCAGAAGAGCGCATGGGACTGTACGACCTGCAACGGGCTCTGCTTTGCGAACAACAAAAAATTGGCGTGATCATCCCACACAACCATAGCGGCCCGATCCGCGTCACTCTTACAGAGATCCAGCTCAATCCTAGCATCTGATGCGATGGTGATGCCCAGCGATCGCTGGGGAAGCAGCAAAAAGGGCTGCGGGAAGCTGCTGGCGTGCCGGGTTCCGGTGACAAACCAGTCATCGGGTGGGACGTCATCTTCGGTCTTTCCAATGCCCGGCTCGGACACCCACAGCGGGTAGGCCTCTCCGTAGTGATCCACATCCCAGGCATGGGCACCGGTACCCAGGATGGGTTCCTCCTTGCAGTGAAAAGATGCACGAAGTCTATTTTGTCCACTTTCTACCGCACTGATTTGGAGGGACAGTACATCCTCGGATAGCAGGCTAAGGTCGATGCGCGCCACCGGCTCCCCTTCGGCGTCCTCCAGGCTTAGACCCACTACCCCCGGAGGGTTGTTTTTGCGGAGAACCACCTGCTGCCCAGCCCATGTGGTGGATCCAGAATCAAAGAGGTAGGACCCACTTTTAAATTCGACCTCCGACTCTCCCTTCCCGACGGCAAAGTCGCTCAACTGCAGCAGCTCCCGGTCCCCCTCGGTAATCCGCAGGCCGTCCTCTATCTCCACCAGAAAATTCCCCAAAACCAAAGAGTTGGGGTTGCAAGCCAGAAGCCAGATCACAGTTGCTCCTTTGTAGCCACCATAACACCGCTGTGACCCACCTGCAGCAAGCATGTCAGGAGAGGTTGCTGACAGTGGCTGGATTGTGATAGTGGGGGCACCACTCAGGAAGCACCCATGGCCCGTAAATCTGTAGAGTCTCTGCTGACGCCCTATGCACAACTCCTTGGAAAGGTGCCCGACCAGGATATTGCGGATAAAGCCGGTGTATCGCGCGCGGTTACCGTTGCCTACCGAAAGAAGCTTGGCATTCCTGCCTACGATGGTCACCGGCACCGCGGCAAGGAGGCTGCTCCCCCCGCTCCGGTAGAGGAGCCCAAGGCCGCACCCAAGGCTGAAAAGGTCAAGGCCCCGAAGGTCGAGCCGAAGCCAGAACCGGTGGTGAAGGTGGAGGAAAAGGCCCCAGCTGAGGGGACTTTCCGTGGACGGAAGTCGGCGCTGGATCAGTATCTGCACCTGCTGGGCACCCGCCCGGACGCTGAAATCGCCGCAATGGCCGACGTCACCTCCGAGAACGTACGCACCTACCGGACCCGTCGGGGCATTCCTTCGACCTGGCGTCAGGCCGAGGTTGCACCGGCCGCTCCTGTCCCCGCTCCCGCTGCAAAAGCGGCCAAGGCTGCCAAGGTCGTCGCCGCGCCCGTGGTGCCGGTCCCCGTCGCCGCTGCACCGGCACCGGTAGCCCCCGCCCCGGTGGTGGTCGAGGCTCCGATTGTGCCGGAGCCGGTGGTCATTGCCCCGGTGGTTGCTGCGCCCGTGGTCGTTGCACCACCCGTGATCGTTGCACCACCTGTGGTGGCCGCACCGGTGATCCCCGAGCCTGTGGTCGTTGCCCCGGTTGTGGCCGCACCGGTGATCCCTGCGCCCGTCGTGGTCGAAGTTGCACCGGTG